>DASXIP010000393.1:0-2422 GCA_036497875.1 Caldimonas sp. | reverse complement strand
CTGCGCGTCGTGCCGTGCGCCGCTGCGCGGCTCCTGGGTCGTGCTGTCGGTCAGTGACACCGGTACCGGAGTCGCCGACGCGGTGCGCGAGCGGATGTTCGAGCCGTTCTACACGACCAAGGCGGTCGGTCGCGGCTCGGGAATGGGACTCGCGATGGTCCATGGCATCGTTCACGACCACGGTGGCCATCTCCTCGTCGATGCGGTCGAGCCGCACGGCGCGCGCTTTCGCATCCTGCTGCCGGCGGCGTCCGCGGCGCCGCTCTCGCCTCTCGAAAGCCCGCCCTCGGCGGCGCCGCCAGCGTTCGCCGGCCGGATCCTGCTGGTCGAGGACGAGGCGATGGTCGCCACCTTCATGGCCGAGCTGCTCGCCGGCTGGGGTTTCGAAGTCACGCAATGCAGCGATCCGCTGGACGCCGAGGATCGGCTTGCCGCCGCGGAGCCGCCCTTCGACCTCGTCCTCACCGACCAGACGATGCCCGGCCGGACCGGCGTCGAGCTCGCCACGCTCATCGCCGCGCGGCGGCCCGAGCTGCCGATCCTCCTCTACAGCGGCTTTGGCGAAGGCATCGACGCCGCCGAGCTCGAGCGATCCGGCGTTCGTGCCCTGCTGCGCAAGCCCATCGAGCCCGCTACGCTGCGCTCGGCGCTCGCCGAAGCGCTCGGCGTTGCCGCGTAAGGACGCACTGGAGCCTGACAGCGATCGCCGCGAGCGAAATGAATCGGCGCAAGGAGTCGAGGTTCGCCGTGCGCGACGACGACGAACGTCACCCCGCAGCAAGCCGCCGGGGCGTCGCCTTCATCTCAACGACTTCAGGTAGAAGTCGTCGACGATGCGCTGGCGCGCGCTCGCGGCGATGGCGTGCGCGTCTGCGGCGCGGAAGAGGAGATCGTCACGAGTCAGGCCGAGGTCGCGCATCGCGTGCTGGTCGAGCCCGGCAGACTCGGCGCGACGGCGCGCCGCGCGGCGTTGCTCGGCATAGGCGATCCTCAACCAATGCGCGCCGGCGACGATCCGGCGCAGTGCGCCGGCCGCGCCCCACGAGGGCGCGGGGACAAGGGGATGTGCGGTGTGATTCATGGAGTTCTCGGTGTGGGGTGGCTGCGCTGGCTCAGGCGGCCATCGGCAGAGACATCGACGGCACGGTCGGCACGGCGTAGGCGAGCGGAGCGAGCGCCTTCTGGATGCTGTGCATCTGTGTCGTCGTGACGAGCGCCGAGAGCAGCGCCTGGAAGCGCGGCTCGGCGACTCCGGAAGCGATGTACTGCCAGCGATACGCCTTCAGGACCCCGTCGCGAAGCTGCTGCATCTGCGCTGCGTTCAACGACGCTCCCCAGTGTCTGATGAAGTAGCCGGCGTCGGCGCTCGCCTGCGCCTGCAGGATGCCGTCGACGGCGCCGACCAGCGCGATCAGGTCGTCGACCGCGGCATCGCGCTCGCTCGCCGACAGGCGAGAGTCCTCGCGCTGCCACTCCATCTCGTCGAGGATCGCGTGCTGCGATTCCTCGCGCCAGTGGAAAAGAAAGACGTCCTTCCAGAGCGGCGAGAGCGTCTCGTCCTGGCCGATGCTGGCGCGGTAGTGCGCCTGCGTGAAGAGCTCGATGTGGCAGGTGAGACCGAGCACGGCCCAGGTGCTCTTCGACAGCACCGCGGCGGCGACAGCGTTCGGCTCTGCTGCACATGCGTAGCCATCGGGCATCCGCCCCGCCAGCATCTCCTCGATCCGGCGAAACAGCGCCTGGTGCTTCAGCTCCTCGTCGGTGAAGCGAACGACCGCCTCGAATGCAGTCTGGTCCCCGAGCGCGTGGCCGTGCGCGACCTCGCTCATCTTGGCGCCGATGAAGCGCTCGACCAGGCCGAAGATGTTGGCGTAGGTACGGCCCTGCACCTGGCTCAGCGCCCGCTTCTGGGACGGCGTCAGAAACGACAGCTCGTCGACGAGCGACAGCCCGGCGGGCAGGAAGTTGAGGTCGTAGTCGAAGCTGCGGCCGCGGATGACGTCGCGCTCGATCTCCCAGCGCACGCGCTTGGAGACTTCAATGACCTTTTCATAGCGGTTCGCGCTCGGCGTGGGGGAAGCGATGTTCATGGTGGATGTCCTCGGTGGCTTGTCGTCGCCGGCACCGTGCCTGCAACGCGTCGGCAGTGTCGAAAGCGCCGGTATCGCGCGTGCGGCGCGGCGCACACCGCGTGTTATCGTTTTGTATCGATTGCGATACCGCCGACACCACCGGAGAACGCATGGACAGTAGCGCGCGCCTCCTCGTCGTCGACGACGACCCGAGCGTCCGGGCGATGCTGGTGGAGTACCTGAGCGGGCACAGCTTCGAGGTCCGCGCCGCCGACGGCGGCAACGCCTTGCGCGCCGAAATCGAGCGTGATCTGCCTGACCTGATCCTGCTCGACATCCGGATGCCGGGC
>DASXIP010000392.1:0-1500 GCA_036497875.1 Caldimonas sp. | reverse complement strand
CAGCATGGTCACGAGCGTCGCGAGCAGCGGCAGGTGGCTCAGGTGGTTGAAGCCGGAATGGAGCAGCGCGGCGACGATGAATCCCGGCACGAAATGGCCCACCTTCGCGCGCGCCGCCCGCTCGACGCGGGCCAGCGCCATCACCGCGAACAGCGAGGTCGTTCCGCCGTGCATGAGCGCGGTACCGAAACCGCGCACGATCCACGTCCCCATGCCCGCCTCGGCGGCGCGGTGCAGGTAGTACAGGTTCTCGGCGAGCGCGAAGCCGGTGCCGACGGCAAAGCCGTAGATCGCCGCGTCGACGAGGAAGCCGACCCGGTGCATGCGGACGAGCGCGAGAACGATCACCGCCTTGAGCAGCTCTTCGGTCAGCGGCGAGACGTAACGCGAGAACGCGACGAGGCCGATATCGAGGCGGCCGAGCAGGGCGACGTTGAGGGGATAGCTCAGCGCCGCCATCACGGCACCGGCGCCGATCACCGCAACGACGGAAGAAAGCGCGAGCAGTTTGTAGCTGTCGAGCCAGAGCAGCGCCGCCAGGAAGACGAGCGCCGGCAGCAGCGCTACCAGCACCGCGGGCAGCTGGTGCATCAGCATGTCGGCGCGCTCACAGGATCTTCAACGAGATCATCCACTCGCTGCTGCTGCGCCTCGAACCCTTGTAGCCGACTGCAAAGCCGGTCGACAGCGTCATGTCGTACCAGTACAGCACAGACAGCCGCATGTCGACCTGGCCACCCAGGCTGCCGAAGGTCCGGCGCAGCGTCGAATCCTGCGGATCCGTCCACAACGCCGACGCAAACAGCGCCGGCCTGGCCGATTGCAGATGAAGGCTCGGCTTGCCGAGCGACTCGAACACCATCGGCGGCAGGTTCCATTCGAGCGTCTGCTTGACGAAGGTGCGACCGCTGATCTCGTCGATCTGAAAGCCCGGCATGGCGCCGTATTCGCGGTAGCGCTTGACCACGCCGTCGTCGACGAAGTTGTTGCCGAAGCCGCCGAAGTAGTAGTTGAGGATCGGATTGTTGCGGTCGCCGTTGGCGACGCCGGCGGCGCTGCGCGACCAGACCGACGAATGGCCGAGCGGCAGCGGCACGCCGGCGTCGAAGCCACCACGCAGCTGTGTCACCGTCGAGTTCTCCATCCGATGCCCGGTGGCGACTGCCGACCAGGTGACGCCCTTCTCGTCGTCGACCGCGCCGAGCGAGCGGCGCACGTCGCTGTAGCGCACGGCGAGCTCGCCGGTGAAGAGGCGGTCGAATGTCGTCGCGATGTTCTGCGCTCCCGGCAGCGTGTCGATCTTGTCGTAGTACGCGATGTCGTAGCTGACCGCGAGCGTCTTCGGCGGCTCGAAGATCAGGAACTGGTCGTAGCCGAGCTTGGCCGCGTAGCCCTTGCGACCGCGCCGCGTTGGCCCGAACAGGTCATAGAAGTTCGAGCGGTTCCAGGCCAGGCCGGCGCGCCAGCCGAGGTAGTGGCCGTCGACGTAGACGTGGCCGC
>DASXIP010000391.1:0-3306 GCA_036497875.1 Caldimonas sp. | reverse complement strand
CGCGATACGCTGGATGAAGCTCGGGATGTCGATGCCGGTGGGGCAGGCCGCGATGCACGGGGCGTCGTGGCAGTAGTAGCAGCGTTCGGCTTCGATCAGCGCCTGCGCACGCGTCAGCGGCGGATGCGCGTCGGCGAAGTTGCGGGCGACTTCGCCGGCCGCGAGCCGCCCCGCGCGGAGGCCGGGCTCGCGGTTCGGCCCGGCGGCGGCGGTGTTGCGCTCAGCGGTGGCCATGGTCTGCGGTTCTCCTCGAGCGATGGTGATCCGCCGGCAAAGTTTACCAGTTGGTAATTTCCCGCGTGACACCGGGCACGCCGCCCGGCACCGTGCCGACATGCCGAGCCTTGCCCGCCGCCAGAAGAAGCCGTCGTCGCTGCCTGCAGCCGCCGCGCCGCGGCCGCCGCGAGCCGCACGCGTCGAGAAGTAGCTGCTGATCCTGCGCGAGGCCGAAGCGCAGTTCGCCCGCTACGGCTTCGAAGGCGCGTCGCTCGAGAGCATCGCCGCAGCGCTGGGGTTGAGCCGCCACAACCTGCTGTACTACTTTCCAAGCAAGCAGGTGCTGTATCGCCGGGTGCTCGACGACGTGATGACGCAGTGGCTTGCCGGGATGGGCGAGCTGGCCGTCGGCGACGACCCCGAGCGTGGCCTGCGGCGCTACATCGCCGCGAAGCTGCGCTCGTCGCGTGAGCGGCCCGATGGCTCGGCCGTCTTCACCAAGGAAGTGATCGCCGGCGCGCCGCGCTACGCCGACGCCATCACCACGCGCGTGGCGCCGGTGCTGGCCGCCGACGTGCGGGTGTTCGAGCGCTGGGCACTCCAGGGCCGCATCGGCCGGCTGGACTTTCGCCACTTGATGTTCGTGATTTGGGCCGTGACCCAGGCCTACGCCGACCTGGCGCCGCAGTTCGCACTGCTGCTCGGCAAGCCGGCGCTCGACAAGGCCGATTTTGCCGCCGCGCAGGGCGTGATCGAGCGTCTGGTCTTGCGCGGCGTGACGCGATGAACGGTGGGATGCAGGTCTGGCGATCGCTTCGGCTGAGGGCGGTCAGTCATGGACCGAGCGCGCAAAGTCGCGGCCCGGCAGCGTGCTCCGCTCCGACTGCGGCGGGCTCGAAGACCGAGCACCGCCGGGCAGTCGCCGCTTGGGGCGAGCGTCGCAGTCGGAGCGGCAGCCGGCCACCCGCGCGCGGCTTTGCTCGCTCGGCCCCTCGAGAGAGATCAGTTCAGGGCCATCAACTTGCCGCGCTTCTGCGTCAAGTCGATGAAGCGCTGCAGCGTGCGCACGGTGTCGCCGTTCGGGCGAACGAACTCGAAGCCGAGGCGGACGCCGCGGCCGTCGTTGCTGATCGAGGTCACGTGCTGCAGGCGCAGGGTGACTTCGAGCCTGGTGTCCTCGTCGAGCTCCACGCGAACGCCGGCGAGCTGAACGCCGGCCGTCAGCATCGGGATGTCGGCCGGCAGGAAGAGGGCGCAGCCGCCGATGCTGAGGTCGATCACGCGCAGCGCGATCTCGGTGTCCAGCTGGTCGGGGTGGCGCATCCGCGCCGTCGGGGCGGTGCGGAGCAGCGGCCGGACGCGAAAGGCGTTGCGGCGCTGGAAGCGGTACATCTCGTGCGGGAACGGGCAGTTCAGTACGCTCGCGCGGTTGCCGTGGACGAGTACGGGGTGGCGGATCTCGAATTGCACCTTGACGCTGTCGAGGTAGCCGACGACGGTGACGTCCTGGGCGTGCAGCACCGCCTGCATCGCCGGGTCGTTCGGGTCGGCGTTGAAGCCGATCGTCGCGCGCGTGCTGTCCATCGTCCAGATCGCGCTGCGAAAGACGCTGCCGTCGGGGCTGTGCAGGCTGAGCACGACGGCACCGTCGAGCAGCTGCTTCAGGATCGTGCAGACATCGCGCGGCGACGAGATGCGGAACTCGTCGAGCGCCTCTTGGCCGGACACGGTCGCGAGCGGCGCCGGTCTGGTTTCCATCCCGTCTCCTTGAGGCGGCTTTCCGGTGGGTTCCACGTGCACCCTCAGTGCAGTGTCTTCGGCCGGCCGGCGAGGATGTCGTCGAGGTCCTCGAGCCAGGGCTCGGCGAGCTGGCGAATCTCGGCGTCGTTGATCAGGATGCGCTGCATCAGGCGCGACTTCAGTTGCGCTTCGTCGGGCGGCAGCGGCTGCTCGGCGGCGGTGTTCTTGAGGTGCGCGATCAGCACCGCGCAGGCGCCCTCGAGCTTGACGACCTGGTCCCAGTTGCCGCCCCGCGCCGCCTCGAGCATGTCCTGGCTCGCCTTCTCGATCGCCTGGTAGTAGTTCAGCAGCACGGAATTCATGCGGGCTCCGGAAGGTTGAGTCTGGTGCATGGAGGTCATCACTGGACTTCGCCAACCGTGCCGCCCGCCGGGTCGATCGCGATCCAGGCCGAGCGTACCGGCTCGAGCAGGGCAGCGCACTCGGCGAGAGCGTCGTTGTCGTTGTGCAGGTTGGCTTCGGTCAGGCGCACGGTAACGTAGCCGTAGAGGGCGAGCAGGTCGGCCGCGAGCCGGCCGCCGGTGTCGACGTCGAGCGAGGCCTTGAGGCCCTCGTCGACGATGCGGACCGCACGCGTGATCGCCTTGCACTTGGCCTCGATCTGGCCTTGCTGGAGGGCCTTTCTCGCCTGGGCGATGGCGTCGTTGAAGCCGTCGAACAGCATCGTCACGAGGCGGTGCGGCGAGGCCGCCGAGACGCCGGTCTCGACCCCCTCTTGTCGATAGGTGCCGGCGAAGACGTTGGAGACGGTATGGGACAAGGTGGCTGACGCGAACATGGGACGTTTGCGATCCGAGAAGTGCGTCCCTGGGTATCGGTATCGGCGGTCGCGAACTTGAGGTTCGGACGGGGCCGTTTTCGCCCTCAGTTGACCGAATTGCGCGGCGCCGTGGCGCCGGCGACGGGCGGCGCGCTACCTACTTGCTCGAGCTGCTCGCGTTGTACTGGGCGATCTGCTGGGTCAGGTAGCTGCTTTGCGTGGTCAGCTGCGCCATCGTCGCGTCGAGCGCCGTGTACTGGGCGCGCAAGCGCGTCTCGATCGCAGCGAGGCGGGTGTTCCAGGTGTCCTGGTCGCTCTGGTTGCGCTGCAGTTGCTCGTTGAGGCCGTCGGTCCGCGTCGTCACCGCGCCGTCGATGCCGAGCATCGAGTCGGTCGCGGCCCGGAACTGGGTCGCGAAGCCGTTCTGGGTCGGGTCGGCGGAGTTGACGTTGGTGAACATCTTCTTCAGCTCGCCGAGGTTGCCGAGCGCGTTGCTGAGCGTGCTGTCGTTGACGGTCATCGAACCGTCT
>DASXIP010000390.1:0-1743 GCA_036497875.1 Caldimonas sp. | reverse complement strand
AGCAGATCGGCATCGCTGCGCCGCTGCGCCGCGAGACTCGCCGCCTCCGTCTCGATGCCGATCCGCAGCTCGAGCATGGCGATGACGTCGTGCAGCGTCTCGAGCTGGTCGGCGCGGATCCGGAACACCGCCGAGTCGCTGCCGCCATGGGTGACGAAGGTGCCGACGCCGTGGCGCGTCTGCACCAGCGCCGCCGCCTGCAGCTTCGACAGCGCCTCGCGGATGACCGTCCGGCTGACGCCGAACTCGGCCATCAGCGCCGACTCGGTCGCGAGCTTCGCGCCCGGCGCCAGGCGGCCGTCGCGGATGCGGTCGGCGAGGGCGTCGACGACGGTCAGCGCGAGGTTGCGCGGGCGCCGGATCAGCGGCAGCGCGGCGGTCAGTGCAGGCTCGTTCATCGCAGCGAAATGGCTGCCGCAAGGGTGGCGGTCGACTGGTTGTACGACGACTGACAACTTCACGCAAGAGAGCATCCGCCGATGCGGCGCGCGGCGGCTTCGGGGGACGATGGCGATGTGTCTTCCGCCAGCGCATCCCCCTCGCCGACCGTGCCCGCGTTCGAGCGTCTGCTTCTGACCGGAGCTGCCGGCGGCCTCGGCCGCGAGCTGCGGCCGCGCCTGCGCAAGCTCGCGCGCGTCCTGCGCGTCAGCGACCTTGCGCCGATGGCCGATGCCGGCGCCGGCGAGGAGGTCGTCGTCGCCGCGCTCGAGGACGCGGCCGCGGTCGATGCGATGGTCGCCGGCAGCGACGCGATCGTCCATCTCGGCGGTATCTCGGTCGAAGGTCCGTTCGCGCCGATCGTGCAGGCGAACATCGTCGGCGCCTGGAATCTCTACGAAGCGGCGCGCCGCCATCGCGTGCGCCGGATCGTCTTCGCCAGCTCGAACCACGTCACCGGCTTCTACCGCCAGGACGAAGTCGTCTCGCCGCTCGATCCGATGCGCCCCGACGGCCACTACGGCATCAGCAAGGCGTTCGGCGAGAACCTCTCGCGCTTCTATTTCGATCGCTACGGCATCGAGACCGTGTGCCTGCGGATCGGCTCGTCGTTCCCGGCGCCGAAGGACCGACGCATGCTCGCCACGTTCCTGAGCTTCGACGACCTCGAGCGCCTCGTCGTCGCCTCGCTCACCGCGCCGGTCGTCGGCCACACCGTCGTCTACGGTGTCTCGGACAACGCGCGCAGATGGTGGGACAACACCTCGGCGCGCCATCTCGGTTATCGACCGCACGACAGCTCCGAGCCGTTTCGCGCCGCCGTCGAGGCGCGCCAGCCGGCTGCCGATCCGCGCGATCCGGCGGCACGTTTTCAGGGCGGCGGCTTCGTCGTCCAGGGCCCCTTCGAATGACTGCAAGAGGAGAGATCACGATGAACATCCGCCGAACGCTCGTCGCCGCGTCGCGCAGCGCGCTCGCTGCCGCCACGCTCGCCGCGTTTCCGCTCGTCGCTGCTGCGCAGGGCATGACGTTGAAGGCCGCCGACGTGCATCCGCCGGGCTATCCGAACGTCGTCGCGATCGAGCACATGGGGCAAAAGCTCGAGTCGGCGACCAACGGCCGCATCAAGCTGAAGATGTTCCCGGGCGGCGTCCTCGGTAGCGAGAAGGAGATGATCGAGCAGACCCAGGTCGGCGCGATCGACATCCTGCGCACCTCGCTCGGCCCGGTCGGCCCGGTCGTGCCCGAGGTCAACGTCTTCAACATGCCGTTCGTGTTCAGGAACGAAGCGCACATGCGCGCGGT
>DASXIP010000389.1:0-5015 GCA_036497875.1 Caldimonas sp. | reverse complement strand
GCGCAACAATGAGCGGCACATCCTGCTCGACCAGCCCGAAGGCCAATCGCCCGGCATCGCTGCCGATGGCGTCGGGCCGCTGCCCGCGTGCGCGAAGACCGCGCTTCCCGAACCTGTCATCCGGCTGTTGCCATAGATCCGGTGCAACGCGGCCGTCGCGCGTCGGACGTCAGGGCAAAGACCCTCGGCAGCCGCCTGCAGGTCGTTCCTCCCGAAGCCCTCGGCGAGTCGAGGCCAGGCTTTCCGCGACTCCCCCGGCTCGGCATCGACACCGGGGACGGCCTCGGAAAAGCCCGCAATTCTAGCAGCCGCGACCCGTTCGGCCACTGCCGGGCTGGCGAAGACGTCTGCAGTGGCAAGGCTCGCCTCGGGCTTGACGACCGCGAACCACGTCGGGTCGACGTCGGCCGGCGCGAGCCGCTCGCCGATGCCGCGGGCGAAGGCGTTCGCCCCGCCAAGGAAGAACGGGATGTCGGCGCCAATCGGCGCGCCGATCGGCAACAGCCGTTCGAGCGGCCAGTCGAGCCGCCAAAGGCGGTTCAGCGCGAGCAGAGTCGAGGCTGCGTCCGAGCTGCCGCCGCCGAGGCCCGCGCCCGACGGGATGTGCTTTTCGACCGTGATGTCGGCGCCGGCCGTGATTCCCGATGCCGATTGCAGCGCGCGCGCCGCGCGCAGGCAGAGGTCGTCGGCCGGCAGCGCGACCGTGCGGTCGTGGCGTCGCAGGGCGCCGTCCGGGCGTAGCTCGAAGTGCAGCGTGTCGCACCAGTCGATCAGCACCATCAGCGAATCGAGCAGGTGCATCCCGTCGGCACGCTTGCCGATGACGTGCAGGAACAGGTTGAGCTTGGCCGGCGCCGGGACGTCGAAGATCGCGACCACGGCCACGGTTACGAACGGTCGAGCCGGATGCGGACGGTGACGATCGGCGGCGGCGCGGTTCGGGTCGCGAGCACCGCGCCCTCGTCGAAGCGGCCGAGGTCGACGCGCCAGCCGAGCTGGGCGAAGCCCTGCGGCAGGTCCGCCAGCGTCTCGCTTGGCGCTCCCGGCCAGGGCCGGCCGCGCAACCAGTCGAACCACGCCTCGATCGGGACGCTTTCGCCGAGCACCTCACTCGTCAGCGCATCGAGATTGGCAAAGCTGCGCGTCTCCTGCGGCGTCGCGAGCACGACCTCGGCCGGCGACCAGCGTGCCTGGGCGAGCATGCTGCCGAGTGGCGTCGAGAGGCCGAGCGTGCCCCGGTCGGCGTCGCCGCGCAAGTCGAACGCCGCCGAGAACGCGCGCGGCGCCGCGCTACCGAGCGCGTCGACGTGCAGCGCGAGCCGGCCAGACAGCGCGTCGCGCGTTGGCGGCATCGCCGCCGGCAGCGTCGTGCACGCCGAGACGCAAAGCGCCGAGGCGACGAGGAGCAACGATCGCGCGCGGACGCCGACCGAGCGCAGCGAGTGGCCTGGCAGCGGCGTGCTAGCGCCGCGCCGCGTCACAGGTTGACGCGCAGGCGCGCCAGCGTCTCGCGCAGGACGTCGTTCTGCGCGTCGCGCGAGCGGCCGTCGCGAAAGACGCGCTTGGCCTCCTCGGTGCGGCCCGCACTCCAGAGGACTTCGCCGAGGTGGGCGGCGATTTCCGGATCGGGGCGCGCCTGATAGGCGTCGCGCAGCAGGCGGATCGCCTCGTCGCGGTTGCCGAGGCGGTACTCGACCCAGCCCATGCTGTCCGTGATCGACGGCTCGCCGGGGCTCAGCTCGAGCGCCTTCTGGATCAGCTCCTTCGCCTCCGGCAAGCGCATGTTGCGCTCGGCGAACGAGTAGCCGAGCGCGTTGTAGGCGTGCTGGTGATCGGCCTTGAGCTCGATCACCCGGCGCAGTAGCCGCTCCATCACGTCGAGCCGATCAAGCTTCTCGTCGAGCATGGCCTGTTCGTAGAGAAGATCGGTGTCGTCGGGAAACTGCTTGTTCGCCTGCGCCATGACGCGCTCGGCATCGGCGTACATCTTGCGTTCGCGCAGAAGCTCGGTCTCGGCGAGCAGCTTGGCGCGAGCGTCGCCCGGCGACTGGCGGATCAGCTCGCGCGCTTCCTTGATCTTGCCATGGCGCGCGAGCAGCGATGCACGTCTCGCCTGCACTTCGAGCGCGCGCTGCGGGTTGTCGACACGGGCGAGCCAGCGTTCGGCGCCGGCATAGTCCTGCTGCTGCTCGGCGGCCTGGGCGAGAAGCAGATAGGCCTGCGTGAGGGCGGTGCTCGCGTTGGGCGGCGTGTCGTCCTCGTCGTCGGCGACGGCGACCGGCGGCTGCGCAGGCGTCCCGAAGTTGACCGCAGCGCCGCCCTCGACGAGATGCACGTACGTGAGCAACGACTCGATCGCCTGCTTCGGTTGCTTCATCTCGAGTTGGAGCGCACCGAGCGTCAGCCATGGCGGCGCGAGGCTGGGGTCGCTCGTCGTCATCACGGCGATCTCGGTCGCCGCCTCGGCGAGCCGCTGCGATGTCGCCAGCGTGCGGACGTAGAGCAGCCGCACGTTCTGGCTCGCTGGCTTGGCCGCGAGCTGACGCTGCACGATCGCTTCCGCGTCCGGCGTGCCGGGCAACAGGTCGAGGGCGAGGAAAGCGGCCCCCTCGGAGCCCGGATCGGCATCGCTCGCGCGGCGGGCATAGTCGAGCGCCTTCGCCGCATCGCCGGCGGCGAGCCACGCCCGCCCCATGGCGACGAATGCCGATGCCTTCGTATCGGCCGACTCGGCGTACGGCCGAAGCACGCGCTCGATGAGCAGAGCGGTCGCGTTGTGGTCGCTGGAGCGGCCGAGGAAGCGAGGGACCGCCTCGATCACCGCCGGCAACATCGGCCGCGCGGTGCGTTGCAGCAGCAGTCCGAGCGGCTCCTCGACGTCGCTGATGCGATTGAGCGCGACCAGCAGCTGGACGTGATAGCGCAGGGCATCGGTCGAGTCGGGTAGTGCCTGGCGCCACGCGAGCGTCGCCGACAGCGCCTGCTCGCCGGCGCGCGCCTGCAGCGCGATCTCGGTGGCGCGGCGGAACAGCTGCTCGTCCTTGGTCCGCTTCGCGGCGTCGAGCATCAACTGGTAGGCCGTTCCGGCCTGGCCTTCGCGCAGCTCGATCTCGCCGAGCAGCAACTGGTAGAAGAGGGGCGCGTCGAGCGAAGAGTTCTCGACCTTGCTGTCGGCGGGATCGGCAGCGTTCGCGCCGCCCGGCGCGGCGAGCGCCACGAGCAAGGCCAGGGAAACGACGACAGGGAGCGGACCCGAGGTGAAAGCTTTGCGAAACGCCGACATGGAAGAACTCCTCAGGCGAGTGACGATTCTAGTCTTGCGGTCGAGGCGGCGACGCCTCGGAAAGGCCTGCGCGCGACCGTGCTTCAGCGTGCGATCGTTGCCGATCGTGATAATTCCCCGCGCCTCGTGCAAAGGCGCCGCCTCCGGCGCCGGCGCGTCGGCAGCAGCCGCAACCCTTCATGCCTGAACTCCCCGAAGTCGAGGTCACCCGGCAGAGCTTCGCCGAGCGCATTCGCGGCGCACGCGTGACCGCGATCCGCGTCGGCAAGCCGTTGCGCTGGCCGCTCGGCAGCAGCGCCGATGCGATCGTCGGCCAGCGGGTCGGCGACGTCAGCCGGCGCGGCAAGTACCTCTGGCTCGCGCTCGAGCGCGGCGGCCTGCTGATGCACCTGGGCATGTCGGGGTCGCTCGCGTTCGCGCCGGCGATGGGTGAGCCGGGGCCGCACGACCACTTCGACCTCGTCACCGCGCGCGGCACCCTGCGGCTGACGGATCCGCGCCGCTTCGGCGCGGTCGTCTGGTCGCAGGCGCCCGACGTGCCACCGGCGGCGACGCTCCTCGCCGGCCTCGGCGTCGAGCCGTTCGACGAGCGCTTCGATGGCGCGCTCCTCCACGCCGCCCTGCGCCGCCGTCGGATCTCGGTCAAGAGCGCGCTGCTCGGCGGCGAGATCGTTGTCGGCGCGGGCAACATCTACGCCTGCGAGGCGCTGTTCGAGGCCGGGATCGACCCGCGGACGCGCAGCAACCGCGTCAGCCGGTCGCGCGCCGATCGTCTCGCCGAAGCGGTGCGCGGGACGCTCACGCGGGCGGTCGAACTCGGTGGCTCGACGTTGCGCAACTTCCGCGACGCCCACGGCGCGGCGGGCGCATTCCAGCTCGACGCGAAGGTCTACGGCCGCGCCGGCAAGCCCTGCGTGCGCTGCGGGACGCCGATCCGGCGCATCGTCCAGAACGCTCGGGCGACGTTCTTCTGCCCGGGCTGCCAGCGGCGCTAGCGCCGGCGGCGTCGTCAAAACGCCCTCGCCGCCGATGGGCGGTGTGCAAAAGGGCCGCAGGCGGTCGGCGAGGAAGCGTTTGGTCACGGCTCGATCGTGAACTCGTGCGCTACCATGACCCGAAGCCCTGCGCCGTGCGATGACGCCTTCTTTCGCCACCAGTCTCGACGCCCTCGGGGGCTGGCGCGCCGCCCTCGGCGAGCGGCTCGAGGGCTTGGCGCGCTTCCTCGGCGAGCACGACCTTGCCCACGGCGAGGCGGCCGAGCAGGTCGGCGCGCTGCGCGAGCGGCTCGGCAACGAAAAGCTCGTCGTTGCCTTCGTCGCTGAGTTCTCGCGCGGCAAGTCGGAGCTGATCAACGCGATGTTCTTCGCCGACTATGGTCGGCGCATCCTGCCCTCCGCGGCGGGCCGCACGACGATGTGCCCCACCGAGCTCATGTACGACGAGACCCTGCCGCCGTGCATCCGCGCCCTGCCCATCGAAACACGCGCCCGCCTCGGCAACACCAGCGACTTCAAGCGCTCGGCCGTGGAATGGCGCGTATTCCCGCTGAACACGGACTCCACCGAAGGCATGCTCGAAGCCTTCAAGCTGGTTTCCGAGACCGTGCGCGTCTCGGTCGACGAAGCGCGCATCTACGGCCTGTACGACCCCAACGACCCCGACGGCGCGGACGCCATCGACGACTCCGGCATGGTGGAGATCTCGCGCTGGCGCCATGCGGTCATCAATTTCC
>DASXIP010000388.1:0-4936 GCA_036497875.1 Caldimonas sp. | reverse complement strand
TTAAGAGTTTGCGGTGCCGGCGAGCTTCTCGATCTCTCTCACTCCCTCGGGCGCGAGATCACGGATGATGTCAATGAAACTCTTGCTCATCAACCGTTGCGCCCGCCGGATCAGAAGCGGCGCTGGATTGCTCGGCTCGTTGCGTTCGATCCATTCGCACACGCGTTCGAGCGCGCGGCTCGCGTCTTCACGCGAATTGATGCTGCCGGGATGTCGGCTCGCCGACCCCGAGGCCTGCGCAGCGCTCGTCGCTGCGCTCGCGGTGCCGACGCCCGCCGCCTTGCTGGCCGCGTCGGCGACGCGCTGCAGGAGTTTTTTCAGCGGGACAAGATCGAGGCTCTGGGTGGCTTCGAGGTGGCGCTCGAGCGAGCTCGAGACGGCCTGCGCCGCGTCGTAGCCGGCCTGCATGAGCGCAGTAAGCCCGGGATTGGCCGCAAGCGAAGTCGTCACCGCCTGCACGACGCCGTCCTCGGTCGGCACGCTTTCTCCGGGCCGCAGCTCGGCCGGCCCGAGAGCGAGCTCGATCTCGCGAACGGTCAAGGCACCGCGCTGCCCGGTCAGGCTCGCGGCGCGCAGGTCGCTGAGGCCGCCGGCCGGGTCGGCGAGCGCGGCGAGCGCGTTGACGCGCGCGGTCGGATCGTTCAGGTCGCTGGCGTCGAGGGCGGGGTGGACGACGTCCCAGTAGCGGTCGAGCAGCCCCTCGACCAGCCGCAGCCCGGTCACCGTACCGGCCAGCCCGCGCAGCCGCGCGCCGCTGCGCGTCAGCCAGACGGCGACGCGCAGGTCGCGCGTTCGCCGCGCCAGATCGGACGCGTGCTTGTCGACAAGCTCCCAGTTGGCGGGCTCGGCCGGGTAAAGCTTCTCGCCGTACTGCCGTTCGGGCTTGCCGGCGGCGGCCTCGAGCATGGCCAAGAATGCCGGGTCGTACTCGAGATCCGGACCACAGCGAGCGTCGGTCGCGAGTGGCGCAAGGAGACTGTCGAGATCGGGTTCAGCCATTCGGCAAGGGCTCTCGGTCTTGGCGTTCACCGCACTCTAGGCGCCGGCCGGGACACAGGCAGCGGTCGAAAGTCATGTCACCGGCCGTTCGCGATTGCCAGCCCCTCGCCGACGCCGTCAGCGAAACAGGCTCACCAGATGCGCGCGCGACTTGACGTCGAGCGCCAGCAAGAGCGACGAGACGTAGTTCTTCACCGTGCCGAGCGAGAGGTGCATCGAGTTGCTGATCTCCTGGTTGTTGCAGCCAGAGAGAACGAGCTCGAGGATCTCGAGGTGGCGCGGGCCGAGCTGGGCGACGCGGTCGTACATCGACGATGCCGGCATGCGCGGGAATAGCGCCTTGCTCGCGGCGAACCCGGGTTTCTGCGGCCCCGCCGGCGGCCAAAGCAGGGCCGACAGGGTGCCGAGGATCTCGGCAGCGACCGCGCCCTTGGCAACGTAGCCGACCGCGCCGAGCGCCTGCGCCTGGCGGACGACGAATTCATCCTGCGTCGCGCTGAAAACGGCGATCCGCGCCTGCGGAAATTCGTGGACAAACTGGCGCAAGCCCTGCAGACCCTTGCAGTCCGCGAGATTCAAATCGAGCAGGACGGCATCGATATCGTTTTCCCTGCCATAGATGTCGAGCGCTTCGCGCAGCGTGCTCGCTTCGAGCCACTCCAGGGGCACGCCGAGCAGCTCGGTGTAGAGCGCCTTGGCGCCGTAGCGGACGAGCTCGTGGTCGTCGACGAGCAGGAGCTTGCGCCGGAAGCCGGGCGCCTCGAGGGCTGCGGGTGTCGGCGTGGTGGTTCGGCCGCTCGGCGCTGTCCCGATCGAATACATGACGCCTCCTCTTGTGCAGAATCGCTCTGCGCATTCGTCCGCCCGGCACGCTCTTACGCCACGGCGCGGAGAAATGGAGCCGGGATATTAGGCTCGATACTCCGAATTTGCACCACCAATAGTAGGGACGCACGCTCGCGGAGAGCGCGCGACATCGGGCGACCCGATTGATCAACCTGGCGACAGCGATGACCGACTCACTCCTCGAATCGCTCGCAAACCCGACCCGCTGAGCGTGCAAGTCGCAAACACGCTCGCCGTCGACGCGCAAGCGATCGAGCCGCAGATCGAGCGGGCGTCGACGCGTGCCGAGGTACGCCGCCTGTACGAGCACTCGGGCGCGACGACGGCGGCCGGGTTCGTCGTCGCGCTGTGCCTGTGGCTGCTCTTCTATCGTCACGACAGCTCTCGCCTGGTGCTCGGCTGGGCGGCGGCGATCCACGCGGTGCAGCTGGCGTCGGTCGGCCTGCTCTGGGCGTTCCGTCGCGATGCGCGCGTGCCCGCAGCGTCGGCCGAGACCTGGCTGCGGCGCTTTCGCGTCGCGCTCTTGCTCGGCGCTGCCGTCTGGGGCTCTGCTCCGATCCTGTTCCTGCCCGCCGACGACCTCGCCTACGCAGCGTTCCTGATGCTGGTCCTATTCGGCATCGCGGCGGGCGGTGCCGTCGCGATCGCGATCGACCGGCCGGCGATCTACCTTTGGCTATTGCCGCTCACGACACCGCTGCCGATCGTGCTCGCCTGGTACGGCGGCCCGGCATACCTGGCGCTGGCAGTGGTCGCCGTGACGTTCGCAGCGATCCTGCTGCGCCTCGTGCTGGCGCAGAACCGGCTGCTCAGCACGACCCTGCGGGCACAGATCGAGAACGCGGCACTGGTCGAGCGGCTGCACCGGCAGATGGAGCTGACGGCGCGAGCGAGTCGCGAGAAGAGCCAGTTCCTCGCCTCGGCGAGCCATGACCTGCGCCAGCCGCTGCACGCGCTGAGCTTCTTCGGCGCGACGCTCGAGCGGCGCATGGCCGGCTCGATCGACCAACCGCTGATCTACAACATGATGCGATCGATCGAGGCGCTCGACAAATCGTTCGGCGCGATCCTCGACATCTCCAAGCTCGACGCCGGTGCGGTCGAGCCGCATTTCCATTCGTTCCCGATCCGCGACCTATTCCGGCGCCTGCAGATGAGCTTCGCCGGCCAGGCCGAAGAAGCCGGGCTGCAGCTGCGCTTCCGGCCGGGCGGCAAGGTCGTGACAAGCGATCCGCAGCTGCTCGAGCGCATCCTCGGCAACCTTGTCCAGAACGGCTTGCGCTACTGCCGTCCGGGCGGCGGCGTCGTGGTCGTTGCGCGGCGCCGCAGTGGCGGCGTCAGCCTCGAGGTTTGGGACAGCGGCATCGGCATCGCCGAAGCCGAGCTGCCGAGGATCTTCGACGAGTTCTATCAAGTCGCCAACCCGCAGCGAGACCGGAGCAAGGGGCTCGGCATGGGACTGGCGATCGTCAAACGGCTAAGCGCGCTGCTCGGCCACCAGTTGACAGTGCGCTCACGCCCGGGTGCCGGCAGCGTGTTCGGGATCTGGGTGGCGCGCGTCCACGCCGAGCAGATGGAGGAATTCGCCGTTGCCGCCGAAACCGTGCCGGGAGCGGTCGACGACACCCGCACCGTGCTCCTGCTCGACGACGAGGAGGCGATCCGCACCAGCGTCGGCGAGCTGCTCGCGGAGTGGGGCTACGAGGTGATCGCGGTCTCGACGACCGCCGACGCCGTCGACGCAGCGCGCCGGCGCGGGGGCGCTTTCGATGCCGTCGTCTCCGACCTGCGCCTGCGCGGTGGCGAGGATGGGCTGCGCGCGATCGAGCAGATCCGCCAGGCGTGCGGCTTCGACGTCCCGGCGGTGCTGGTCACCGGCGACACCGCGCCCGACCAAGTGCTGCGAGTCCACGAGAGCGGCCACATCGTGCTCTACAAGCCGGTTCAGCCGAAAGAGCTACTCACCGTCCTGAAAAAGCTCGCCTGAGGCCAGCCTCAGCGCGTGAGCCAGTAGTCGGCAAACTCCGGCAAGTCCTGGTGCACCGAGCGGGCGAGCGCGAGCTCGGGCCCGGCGTTCGGACTGCCGTTCGGGGCGCGCAGCAGGAGCGCCGTGTGAACCTGGGCAGGGACGCCGCGGAAGTAGAGCAGGTAGTCGTCGACGAACGCTTCCGGGGCAAGGACGGTGATCGCGTCCGCCTTGGGGCTGCGCTCGCCCGGGGCGTTCCCGGTCGCGATCACGCGCTCGATCGGAAAGCCGTGGTCGCGCAGATTCTTCAGGCGTGCCGCTTCGTGCTCGGCGTCGAGCGCCGAGACGCAGACGAGGTCGAAGCCGGCATCGTGGAGACGTTGGCACGCTTCGAGGGCACCTTCGATGGCCGGCACCGACGTCCAGAACTCGGCATCGAAATGGCGCCTGAAGTGGGCGCGGCGTTCGTCGTCAAGCCGTTCGACCTGCCAGCGATCCATCGGCCAATAGGCAAGCGGGTCGCGCTCGACGGGAGCGGCGCCAAAGGCGCGTCGCCAGGCACCGGCGTAGCCGCGGTGGAAGTCGAGCAGGACGCCGTCGGCGTCGAGGGCGATCAATGGGCGAGGCACGGGCACGACTCTAGCGAGGCCGGGGCCGGGCTGCTGTCGCCGCGCGGACGCCCGGCCCTTGAAACCTCGTATTCGGTCCCTATAATGCTCTGCTAGCACTCAGCTCTGGCGAGTGCTAATAGTTCAACCCGTCGTCGGCCATCGGCCGGCAGGTTGCCCAACCTCAGCTTCGAGCCCCCAAGGAGATCCCATGAAACTTCGTCCGTTGCACGACCGCGTGGTCGTCAAGCGCGTGGAGCAGGAAACCCGGACCGCCTCCGGAATCGTGATTCCGGACAACGTCGCAGAAAAGCCCGACCAGGGCGAGGTCCTCTCGGTCGGCCCCGGCAAGCGCAACGAGCGCGGCGACATCACCACCATGAACGTCAAGGCCGGCGACCGCATCCTGTTCGGCAAGTACAGCGGTCAGACCGTCAAGGTCGACGGCGACGAGCTCCTGGTGATGCGCGAGGAAGACATCTTCGCGGTCGTCGAGAAGTAATCAGCAGAAGGATCA
>DASXIP010000387.1:0-4283 GCA_036497875.1 Caldimonas sp. | reverse complement strand
GACGAGTTCCAGGACACCAATCGGCTGCAGTACGCGTGGCTGAAGATGTTCGCCGGCCCGCCGGAGCATGGCTCGGCGCTGTTCTGCGTCGGCGACGACGACCAGAGCATCTATGCCTTTCGCGGCGCCCAGGTCGGCAACATGGCGGCGTTCGAGCGCGAATACCGCGTCGCCACGGTCGTCAAGCTCGAGCGCAACTACCGCTCGTACGGCAACATCCTCGACGCCGCCAACGAGCTGATCTCGAGGAACTCGCGCCGGCTCGGCAAGAACCTGCGCACCGAGGCTGGCCCGGGCGAGCCAGTGCGCGTCCACGAGGCTACGTCCGACTACGCCGAGGCGCAATGGTTCATCGAGGAGGCGCAGGCGCTGCACCGCGACGGCACGGCGCGCCACGAGATCGCGCTGCTCTATCGAAGCAACGCGCAGAGCCGGGTGATGGAGAGCGCGCTCTTCAACGCCCACATCCCGTACAAGGTCTACGGCGGATTGCGCTTCTTCGAGCGTGCCGAGGTCAAGCATGCACTCTCGTATCTGCGCCTGATCGAGAACCCGAACGACGACACCAGCTTCCTGCGCATCGTCAACTTCCCGGCGCGCGGCATTGGCGCGCGCACGATCGAGCAGCTGCAGGACGCGGCGCGGGCGAGCGGGCGCAGTCTCTGGCAGAGCGTCGGCTCGGTGGCAGGCAAGGGCGGCTCGAATCTGGTGGCGTTCACGGCGCGGATCGACGCGATGCGCGCGGCGACGCGCGGCCTGACACTGCGCGAGATCATCGTCCACATGCTCGAGGCGTCGGGGCTGGTCGACTTCTACACGACCGACCGCGAAGGCAAGGAGCGGCTCGAGAACCTCGAGGAGCTGATCAACGCCGCCGAGGCGTTCGTCACCCAGGAGGGCTTCGGCAAGGACGCCGTCGCGCTGCCGGTCGACGAGGTCGCGGCGCAGAGCGGCGTGGCGCCGTTCACCGGCGCCGCCGGCCGTGCCGAGTTCACGACCGCGGGCGCCGAGATCGTTGCGAGCGGCGAGATCATCGCCCCGCCGCGCGTCGTTCCCGACGCCGAGACTGGCGAGATCATGTCGCCGCTCGCTGCCTTCCTCACCCATGCCTCGCTCGAGGCCGGCGACAACCAGGCGCAAGCGGGGCAGGACGCGGTCCAGCTGATGACGATCCACTCGGCGAAGGGCCTCGAGTTCGATTGCGTCTTTATCAGCGGCCTCGAGGAGGGCCTGTTTCCGCACGAGAACTCGTCGAGCGACCTCGACAGCCTCGAGGAGGAGCGGCGGCTGATGTACGTCGCCATCACGCGGGCCCGAAAGCGCCTCTATCTGAGCTTCTCGCAGACGCGCATGCTCCACGGGCAGACGCGCTACAACGTCAAGAGCCGCTTCTTCGACGAGCTTCCGGAAAGCGCGTTGCGCTGGATCACGCCGAGGAACCAGGCGTTCGGCTCGGGATTTGCGCGCGAGTACAGCGCCGCGTGGGCGCGCGGGTCGGGGTTGCACTCGATCGTCGGCACCGGGCGCAGTGAGCCGCGCGCGCCAAGGCCAGCGCCGCAAACGTCGTCGCACGGCCTGCGCTCGGGGCAAGGTGTCTTCCACACCAAGTTCGGCGAGGGCGTTGTCGTGACGATCGAAGGCAGTGGCGACGATGCCCGCGCGCAAGTCAACTTCGGCCGCCACGGCATGAAGTGGCTCGCCCTCAGCATCGCCAAGCTGACGCCGGTCGACTAGGTCGCTGAGGCGATGGAATAAGCTCGCGATGGGCGGTGGATTCGGGGGCGTTCCGCGAGCCAGTGGAGATCTCGACATGGATGCACTTCGTCGCAACCCAAACCGGCTCGCCGCGTCGATCACCGTCGCCGGGGCGGTCATCGCCGGCTGTGCCAGCGGCCCGCAGCTCGACGCCCAGTGGAGCGATCCGTCTCTCGGCCCGGGCCTGTTGCGCGGCGCCCGCATCCTCGTCGCTTGCGACGCCGCCGAGCTCGTCGTTCGCCAGATCTGCCAGGACCAGCTCGCGAGCGAGGTCGTCGCGCGCGGCGCGACGCCGGTGCTCGTGCCGCCCGAGACGCTGATCGCGACCGACCGCTCGATCGATGCGCAGCTGCTGTCGGCGGCGCGCGAACAAGGCGCGAAGGCGCTGGTGGTCATGACGGTGGCGGTAGCCGTGCAGGACGTCAGCCCCGGGTTCACGATCGGCATCGGCGGCTTCGGCTACGGCAGCGGCGGCAGTGCCGGCGTCGGCGTCTCGGCGCCGGTCGGCGGCGGCCGCGTCACTGCGGGCTACTCGGCGAACGGCCGCGTCACCGACGTCTCGAGCGGTCGCCTCGCCTGGACCGCGAAGGCGACGTCGCCGCCGTCCGGCGACGTCAACGCGCAGATGACCGAGCTCTCTCGCGCCGTGCTCGCCGCTGCCGACAAGGCCGGCTTGTTCTGACCCGCGGGCGCGCTCAAGCCGGGCGCGGCCCCGGGCGCGCGGCGTCGACGACGAAGCGGGCCGCGGTCGTGACGACGCTTTCGGGGTCGGTCGGTCGATCGACGACTTCGAGGTTCGCGCGCAGCTCCCTGGCGTCGAGCTCGAAGCGCATGTAGCCGCGCTGGTCGCCGCGGCCGTAGTGGACGTGCGGGTTGAACTCGCGCGCGTTGTCGATGTGCCGCTGGGCCACCGAGAGGCTGGTGATCGAGGTGCCGCAGAACTCGCTGGCGACGACGGCCGACTTCGGATCGTCGAAGTCGGTCTTGAGGTCGGCGACATAGTTCGTGTGGACGTCGCCGCCGAGGACGACGACGCCCGGCACCCGCTTCGCGGCGACCGCCGAGAGCAGTCGCGCTCGCGCCGGAGCGTAGCCGTTCCAGCCGTCGGTCCAGTACGTGCCGCCGCCGATCGCCGGATCGAGCCAGGTGAATCGCGTCATCAGCGTCTGCTGCGCGAGCAGATTCCATGGCCGCTCGAGGTCCCAGCCGGCGGCGAGCCAAGCTTCCTGCTCGGCGCCGAGCAGCGTTCGCGCCGGGTCGGCGAGCGCCGGGCATTGCGCGAGCGCGACGGTGTTCGAGCCGCCGCGCCCCTCGCGCGGGCAGACCTGCGGATCGCGGTACTGGCGATCGTCGAGGAGGTGGATGCGGGCGAGCCTGCCCCAGTCGAGGCGACCGTAGATCCGCATGTCGGCGCCGACCGGACGAGCCGACGTCGGAAACGGCATGTGCTCCCAGTAGGCGCGGTACGCCGCTGCCCGCCGCGCCCGCATGTCGACCGCGAGGTCCTCGCCGCGTAGCGGCGAGTAGTCGTTCGAGACTTCGTGGTCGTCCCAGACGAGCAGCCACGGCGCCGCAGCATGCGCTGCCTGCAGCGACGGGTCGCTCTTGTAGGTTGCGTAGCGGGCGCGATACTGCTCGAGCGTGAAGACCTCGCCGCCTTCGACGCGGCGGATCGGGTCCTTGCCCGTCGCGTACTCGTAGATGTAGTCGCCGAGAAAGAAGATCAGGTCGAGGTCGGCAGCCGCGGCATGGCGCCATGCCGCGTAGTGGCCGACGTCAAAGCGCTGGCAGCTCGTGATCGCGAAGCGCAGCGTCGCCGCAGCGCCCGCGGCCGGTTCCGTGCGGGTGCGGCCGACGGCGCTCCGCACACCGAGCGCCTGGAACCGGTACCAGTACCAGCGCGCCGGCGCGAGCCCGTTCGGTTCGGCGTGAACGCTGTGCGCCCACGTTGCTTCTGCGCTCTCCTCGCCGCGGGCGACGACGTGGCGGAACTGCTCGTCGTCGGCGACTTCCCAGCCGACCGCGACGCGCTCGGGCAACGCATCGCCCGTGACACGCGTCCACAGCACCATGCCGTCGGCACGCGGCTGGCCGGAGGCGATGCCGAGCGAAAAGCGCGCGACGTCGGCAGCGCGGGCGCCGCGCGCGAGCCACGGTGCCGCGACCATCGCGGCAGCGCCGCGCAGAAAGCGCCGCCGCGTTGCAGCGGCGACGCGCCCGTGCTCAGGCGCCGATGTCGTCGATCTCGCGATAGACATCGCGCAGCCACATCTTGACGCGCTGGCGGTCCATCAGCCCGAGGCCTGTCGAATCCTTGTCGGCCGCCTGCGCCTGCCAGAAGCTGCTGCTCGCGGCGTCGATCTTCTGGATCACGTACTCGTTGAGCCTCTTCACCGAGACGACGTTCGCGCCCATGCCGATCGCGCGCGCCTGCTCGCCCGACTGCTCGAGGTTGCTGAAGTCGCCGCCGCGCACCTGGTTGCGAACGAGCACGTAGTCGAGGCCGGTGCCGAAGCGGTCGAGCAGGC
>DASXIP010000386.1:0-4373 GCA_036497875.1 Caldimonas sp. | reverse complement strand
ATCGAGACGCCGTCGGAGACCGAGATCGTCGTGAACGGCACGGCGACGCCCTGCGCCGCGGCGACGCCGAGACGCGCCGCGTCGGCCTGCGGCCCGAGCGACATCGAGCACGGCGTGTTCTCGCCGTGCTGGCTGACGATGGCGACGAGAGGCTTGGCCATGTCGTCGTCGGCCATGCCGGTCGCGCGCAGGAACGCGCGGTGCGGTGCGCGGTCGAGGCCTTCCTTGACGATCGCGGAACGCAGCTTCTTCTTCTTCGCTGGCGTGGTCATGGCGCGTGCGACTCGAGGTGGTCGCGGACGATGGTGTCGATCGAGTCGTCGCGGACGAGGCCGAGCGCCGTCGCGCGCGCGAACGAGACCTCGCGCGGCCAGCGGCCGAACTGCGCCTCGATCTTCGCCTCGGGCGCGAAGCGGACGCGCGCCGGCGCGGCGGCGTCGGCGCGGCCGAGCGCGGCGACGATCTCCGCGATCGAGACGACGAGCGCCGGCGCCGTCACCGCGCGCGTCGGACCGAGCGCCTTGGCGTAGACCGTGCCGAGACGGATCAGGTTGGCGATCGCGGTGTGGCGCGATGCGACCCAGATCGTCGCGTCGGCGCTCACCGGACAGGTGTAGTCGCGGCCGGCGAGCGGCTCGCGGAAGACGTCGCTGTTGAACGCCGAGAGCGCGCCGTTCGCGAGCGGCGGCCGGACGACGATGCCAGGCAGGCGCAGCGCCCGGCCGTCGAGCTCGCCGCGCCGGCTGATGTCGTCGATCAGCAGCTCGGCGACGCGCTTGTGCGCGCCGTAGCTGAGGGCGGGCACGGGCGCGGTGTCGTCGTCGATGCGCGCCGGCAGCGGCGCGCCGAAGACGGCGATCGAGCTCGCGTGGACGAAGCGCACGACCGGGCCACCGCGATGCGCCTGCGCGCGGCACGCCTCGAGCAGAGCCTGCGTCGCGTCGAGGTTGACGCGCCGGCCGGAGTCGTAGTCGGCTTCGGCGGCGCCGCTAACGATGGCGGCGAGATGGAAGACGCGATCGAACGGCGTCACGAACAGCTTGGCGACGTGCGCCGGATCGGCGATGTCGCCGTCGTCGCGGTCGGTCGCGACGACGTGGTGGCCGACCCGCAGTGCATGGACGAGCGCGCTGCCGAGATAGCCGCGGGCTCCGGTGACGAGGACGTTCATCGCTTGCATGCGGTGAATTCGAGGCCGTCGCGCGCTAGGCGCGCGCCGCGCCGGCGCTGATCTCGGTCTTCGTCAGCCGCTCGACCCAGCGCGCCAGCTCGCTGACGCTTGCCTCGGGCGCGGCGTCGCGGCTGGCGGCGCGCCACAGCTCCTCGCCGAGCGCCGAGAATGGCGCCGGCACGTCGACGCTCTTGGCGAGCTGCATCGCGATGCCGATGTCCTTCTGCATCAGCGCGAGCTTGAACGGGTCGTCGAAGCTGCGGCTGATGACGCGCTGGCGCAGATGGGTCTTGGAGATCCACGACATGCCGGTCGACTGGTCGAGGACATCGACCATTGCCGCCGGGTCGAGCCCGGCGCGCTTGCCGATCGCGAGCGCCTCGACGACGGCGAGGAAGTTGCTCGCGGTGACGAGGTTGTTGAGCGACTTCATCGCGTGCCCGGCGCCGAGCGGGCCGAGATGGAACACCGCCTTGCCCATGACCGCGAGCAGCGGCCGCACGCGCTCGAGGTCGGCGGCGATGCCGCCGCACATGAAGACGAGCTCGGCGGCCTCGGCGCCCCACTGCGCGCCCGAGACCGGCGCATCGACCATCGCGCAGCCGGCGGCGGCGACGAGGCGGCCGGTCGCCTCGGTGAGCCACGGCTCGGACGACGACGTGTCGAGGACGAGCGAGCCGGGTCGAAGGCCGCGCAGCAGGCCGTCGTCGCCGCACACGAGCTGCTGCACGACGGCGCCGTTCGGCACCATCGTGACGACGATGTCGCTGCGCGCGGCGAGCTCGGCCGGCGTCGCGGCGATGTGCGCGCCGTTGGCGGCGAACGCGGCGCTGCTTGCGACGTCTTCCGCGAGCCCTGGAGTAACGTCGTACAGCGTCATCGCATGGCCGGCGGCGGCGAGGTGCGAGGCCATCGGCCGCCCCATGACGCCGAGGCCTGCGAAGCCGAGCGAGAGGGGGCGCGTGGTCATGACGTTCAGGGTTTACAAGGAATCCGGAGCGGCGCGCGCCCAACTTCCATGCAGGCAAACACTGCACGGTCGGGCCTTCGGCCGACGATACACTTTTCGACGGCCGCGACGGCCATTCGGAGACGATCCCATGCAGGCCTTCCGCTTCCTCGCGCAGTTCGTCGCGGCCTTCGCGCTCGTTGCCGGTGCTCCGGCATCGGCGCAGACCGTGCTCACGATGTCGAGCTGGGTGCCGCCGACGCACTCGCTGACACGCGACGTGCTGGTGGTGTGGGCGAAGGAGGTCGAGAAGGCGACCAACGGCCGCGTCAAGTTCGAGATGCTGCCAAAGCACCCGTCATCCCCGCCTGGAACGTTCGATGCCGTTCGCGACGGCCTCGTCGACGTCTCGTTCGTCACCGCGAGCTATACGCCGGCGCGCCACCCGCTGCCGCTGATGGCCGAGCTGCCCGGCTCGGGCGCCACCGCCGAGATCAACTCGGTCGCGTTCTCGCGCATCCATTGGAAGTACTTCCAGGCGGCCAACGAATACAAGGGCGTCAAGCTGCTCGCCGTGTTCACGCACGGGCCCGGGCAGATGTTCACGGTCAAGAAGCAGGTGACTTCGGTCGCCGACCTCGCCGGCATGAAGATCCGCACCGGCGGCGGCATCGCCGAAGCGTCGGCGAAGGCGCTCGGCGCCTCGCCGTTCGTGAAGCCCGCGCCCGAGTCCTACGAGCTGCTGTCGTCGGGGATCGCCGATGGCACCTTCTTCCCGATCGAGTCGATCAAGTCGTTCAACCTCGACAAGGTCGTCAAGTATGCGACCTTCTTCCCCGGCGGCTTCTACTCGTCGTCGTTCGGCTTCTTCATGAACGAGGACAAGTGGAACAGACTCTCCAAGCAGGACCAGGACGCGATCTGGTCGGTCTCGGGCGAGAGCCTGGCACGCCTCGCGGGCAAGTCGTGGGACGCTGCCGACCGCGGCGGCCTCGAGGCGCTGAAGGCGGCCAACGTGACGATCATCGAGGCGAGCCCGGCGTTCGTCGCCGAGGTGCGCCAGCGCACCGCTCCGCTCGTTCAAGACTGGATCAAGTCGGCGAACGCGAAGGGCGTCGACGGCGCCAAGGCCTGGGCCGAGTACCAGGAAGAGCTGAAGAAGGTCGCCGCCGGGAACTGAAGCAATGGCTTCTGCCGGCGCAAGCGATGAGCACGGCGATCCGCGCGCCGCGCTCACCCGCACGGCCTGGATCCTCGCCGACGAAGGGCACGAGTCGGGCCTCGCCGGCCAGCTGACGGCGCGCGGCCCGCGCGACGGCACGTTCTGGACGCTCCCGCTCGGTCTCGCCTTCGACGAAGCCGAGCCCGAGTCGTGGCTCCTCATCGACGACGCGCTGACCGTGTGCGCCGGCGACGGTGCGTACGGCATCCGCGAGCCGAACCCGGCGACGCGCTTTCATCTCTGGGTCTATCGCGCGCGCAGCGACGTGCAGGCGATCGTCCACACCCATCCACCGGCGGCGTCGGCGCTCGCCGCGGCCGAGCAGCCGCTCGTCGTCGCCCACATGGATGCGACGCCGCTGTTCGACGACATGGCGTTCCTGCCCGACTGGCCGGGGTTGCCGACCGCTGACCGCGAAGGCGAGCTGATCGCCGAGGGCCTCGGCCGCAAGCACGCGATGCTGCTCGCCCACCACGGCCTGCTCGCCGCCGGGCGCTCGATGCAGGAGGCGGCGTTCCTCGCGGTGTTCATGGAGCGGATGGCGCGCCAGCAGCTCGACGCCGCGAAGGTCGGCGGCGCCAAGCCGATCGACGCCGGCGAGGCGCGGCGCGCGCGCGACTTCCTGCGCAGCGACCGGATCATGAACATCACCTTCGACGCCTGGGCGAGGCGCGCCGAGCGGCGCCGCGGCCGCGCGCCAGCCGCTCGCGAGGTGGAGCAAGGATGAGCCGGCCCGAGATCGTCCTGCAGCGCGTCCTCGGCGTCCTCGCGGCGGCGATCCTCTTTTTCATGATGCTGCTGACGGCGGTCGACGTGATCGGCCGCTATCTCTTCAACACCCCGGTCAACGGCGGCTTCGAGGTCACCGAGATCATGCTCGCGGCGCTCATCTACTGCGGCCTGCCGCTCGTCTCGGCACGGCGCGAGCACATCGTCATCGACACCTTCGATCCGTTCTTCTCGCGCGGCTTCAAGCGCTTTCTCGACATCGTCGCCGAGATCCTGTGCACGATCGCCTTCGGCGGCATCGC
>DASXIP010000385.1:0-2019 GCA_036497875.1 Caldimonas sp. | reverse complement strand
CGCCATCGAGGTCGTTGCGCAGCGCGGCGAGGCCGGCGTCGAGCTGGCGCAAGGCGTTGGCGAGTGGTCCGTTGGGATTTGCCTGGTTCGCGTGCGTGTCCCAGCCACCGATCTCTAGCACCGCGGCCTGCGGCCCGGCGGCCTGGGCGAGGAACTCGGCGGCGCGGCGCGCGAGGACGACGAACGCGCCGGGCCGCGGCGCCGCGCCGGCGGCCATCGCGCCCGACGCCATCGGCTCCGCGCCCGTGGGCGACGGCGCGTCGAGGTGCAGCATCCGCGCCCGCTCGAGCGCCGTCGCGAGCGCCGGATCGCCGGCGTAGAGACGTTCGAGCCGGGCGACGAGATCGGCCGACGGATCGGGCAGCACCGAGGGTGCCCAGGTGTCGACCGCGGCGCGGCCGCGCAGCACGAGCGGCACGCTCGTCTCGAGCGCGATGCCTTTCTCGCCGCTGGCCGCGAGCGCGCGGCCGAGCCAGCCGGTCTGCAACTCGTACGGCCGCGTCGCGCCACTCTCGAGGACCTGCTGGGCGTCGAAATGCGAGCGCTCGTGGTAGGCGAGGCTGACCGCGTGGACGATGGTCGCTTCGCGGCGGCCGACCATCGCGTGCAACTCGACCAGATTCGGGTGAAGTGCGAACGTCGCATCGATCGGCAGCGCGGGCAAGCCGAACTGCGCGAGCGGGCCGCGTGCGCTCGCGAAGTCGGGATCGCCGATCGCCGGCACCGCGCCGAGCCCGTCCATGCCGCCGCGCAGGATGACGAGCACGAGGCGATTGCCGCCCGGGGCGCCGGCGCCTGCGAAGGCGAGGCGCGGCGCGACCGCCAGCGCGCCGGCCGCGGCGACGCCGGCGAGGAGGCGCCGGCGCGAAGACGACGGCGTCTGGCCGCCGCTGTTCGCGTGGTCTCGAGGTCGGCTCGGTCTTGGCGTCATCGCGACTCCGTTCAGCGGCGCTGGAATTCCGGTGCGAGCAGCAGCAGCGCCAGCGCCTGCGGCGCATCGGCGGCGCGCTCGAGCTGCTGCGCGGTCTCGCTGCCGAGCAGCGGACCGAGGCTTTGCTCGGCGACCCGGCGTGCGTCGACCATTCGGCCGGCGCGATCGGCGACGCGCGTCGCCCATTCGACGCGCTTCCACACCGCGTCGGGGCCGAGCCAGTCGTCGGCACGGTCGCTCCAGCCGGCCGGCGAAGGCGCGGCGAGGATCCGTTGGCCGAGCGCGCCGACGCCGGCACCCGGGTTGGCGACGTCGGCGCGCTCGAACATGCGCTCGCCGGCGCCGAGCACGCGCGCCGTCGAGACGACGAACTCCTCGGGAGTCTTCAGCTTCGCGGGCTGCGCGGCCCACGCCGCGTCGCTCGCGATCAAAGCCCGGTAGACGGCGGCGAGGTCGCCGTCGCTGGCGATGTAGACGGTGCTCAGCCGCTCGACCAGCGCCGGCGGCGGCTCGTCGGCGACGAAATGGCGCGCGAGCTTGGTGGCGATGAATCGCGCCGTCGCCGGATGACGCGCGAGATCATGCAGCACCATCGTCAGCGCATCCGGCCCTTCCGGGTACGTCCGGCCGAGGAGTGTCTTCGGCCCCGGCTCGTGCCAGTTGGCTTCGAACGGCGCGGCGCCGTTCCAGGTCGCGTCCTGGCCGACTCGCCAGCCGCTCAGCACGGCAGCGAACGCCGTCACGTCGGCCTGCGTGTAGACGCCGGCGCGCGCGGCCTCGGCGCCGAGCGTATGCAACTCCAGCACTTCGCGGGCGAGATTCTCGTTGATGCCGGTCACGCGCGGCGTCTGCTCGCTTCGCGCCGCTCGCCTCGACTCGAAGGCGACGACGCGCGAGTGCGGCCCGGCCGACTGGACGTTGTCGAGATAGCGCAGCATCGCCGGATGCGTCGTCGAGGCGACCAGCAGCGACTCGAAGCGGCCGGCGATGTTCGGCCGGATCGCATCGCGCTCGAATGCGCCTGCGAGGCCGCGCGTGCTGCCCTTCAGCAGCGAGACTGTGAAGTGGTTGGCCCAGAACCATTGCAG
>DASXIP010000384.1:0-11272 GCA_036497875.1 Caldimonas sp. | reverse complement strand
CAACGGCGGCGGCTACGCCGCGAGCGGCAGCGTGATCGCGTCGATTCGCGCGAGCACTTCGGGCGTCAGCTTCGCGATCACGTCGACCGCGGCGAGATTGGCGCGCAGCTGGCCGACGTTCGATGCGCCCGTGATCACGGTCGAGACGCGCGGGTTCTTCGCCGCCCAAGCGATCGCGAGCTGGGCGACGGTGACGCCGAGCTCGGCGGCGACGCCTTGGAGGCTGGCGACGGCGGCGTTCTTCGCTTCGTCGGTCAGTCCCTTGGCGAGCCAGCCCATGTTCTCGAGCGCGCCGCGGCTGCCGGCCGGGATGCCGTTCTTGTACTTGCCGGTGAGCAGCCCGCTCGCGAGCGGGCTCCACGTCGTCAGGCCGAGGCCGATGTCGTCGTAGAGGCGTGCGTATTCGTGCTCGACGCGCTTCCTGTGGAAGAGGTGGTACTGAGGCTGCTCCATCACCGGCTTGTGCAGATGGTGGCGTTCGGCGATGTCCCACGCGGCGCGGATGTCGGCCGCGCTCCACTCGCTCGTTCCCCAGTAGAGCGCCTTGCCGCGCGTGATCATGTCGCTCATCGCCCAGACCGTTTCCTCGATCGGCGTGTGCGGATCGGGCCGATGGCAGTAGACGAGGTCGATGAAGTCGAGCTGCATGCGCGCGAGCGAGCCGTCGATCGCTTGCGTCAGATATTTTCGGTTGAGCGTGTCCATCCGGTTGGTCGTGTTGCCTTCGCGCTCGAGACCCCAGAAGAACTTGGTCGAGACGATGTAGTGCAGGCGCGGCCATTTCAACGCCTTGATCGCCTCGCCCATCACGACCTCGCTCTGGCCGCGCGCGTACACCTCGGCGTTGTCGAAGAAGTTGACGCCCGCGTCCATCGCGACGGCGAGCATCTCCCTGGCCGCGGCGACGTCGACCTGCGTGTGGTACGTGATCCACGAGCCGAGCGAAAGCTCGCTCACTCGAAGACCGCTCGCGCCGAGGCGCCGGTATTGCATGGGCATGGGACGTCCGCGAAGAGACAAGGAGTGGTCGAGGGTAGCCGAAGCCGATCGGCCCTGCGCCGGCCGGTTTCGCCGCCCGCCGCTACAGTCCCGCATGGCCCAGGACCTCTCGCCTTTCGCCGCCCGCCGCAACCGCATCGCCGAAGCCCTGCGCGCGGTCGGCGGCGGTGTCGCCATCGTGCCGACCGCGCCCGAGCGCCAGCGCAACAGCGACAACGACCACCCGTACCGGCACGGCAGCGACTTCCACTACCTGACCGGCTTCGGCGAGCCGAGCGCCTGGCTGTTCGTGTTCGACGATGGCCGCTCGACGCTCGTCTGTCGGCCGAAGGATCCCGAGCGCGAGCTCTGGGACGGCATCCGCCTCGGCCCCGACGCGGCGCCGGCGGTGCTCGGCGTCGACGCCGCGGTGCCGCTCGACGTGCTCGACGAGACAGCCGTCGCGAGCCTGACCGATCGGTCCGTGGTCTGGTGGAGCTTCGACACGCCGGGCCTGGGCGAGCGCATCGGCGGCTGGCTCGAGCGCATCCGCGCGAAGAGCCGCCACGGCGCCGAGGCGCCGACCGCGCAGCGCGACCTCGCGCCGCTGCTTGCCGAGATGCGCCTGCGCAAGGACGCCGGCGAGCTGGCGACGATGCGCCGCGCCGCCGCGATCAGCGCCGACGCCCACGCGCGCGCGATGCGCTTTTGCGCGGCGCGCTTTCGCGCCGACCCGGCGACGGCGATCGCCGAGTACGAGATCGAAGCCGAGCTGCTGCACGAGTTCCGCCGCTCGGGCGCGGAAGGGCCGGCCTATACCTCGATCGTCGCTGCCGGCAGCAATGCCTGCATCCTCCACTACACGCCGGGGCCGACGCGGCTGAAGGCGGGCGAGCTGTGCCTGGTCGACGCCGGCGCCGAGCTCGACGGCTACGCAAGCGACGTCACGCGCACCTTCCCGGCCGACGGCCGCTTCAGCGCGGCGCAGCGCGAGCTGTACGAGATCGTCGAAGCGGCGCAGCGCGCCGCCGTCGCCGCGACGCGACCCGGCGCGCGCCTGCGCGATGCGCACGCCGCCGCGGTCCGCGTGCTCGCCGAAGGCATGCTCGACACCGGCCTCCTCGACCGCAGCGTCGACGGCGATCTCGACGCCGTCATCGAGTCGGCGGCGTATCGCAAGTTCTACATGCACGGCACCGGCCACTGGATCGGCCGCGACGTCCACGACGTCGGCGACTACCAGGCCGCCGACGAGGCGCCGGTCCCACAGCCCGACTGGCTCGGCGGCACCGTCGTCAAGAAGCCGTCGCGAAAGCTCGAGCCCGGCATGGTCGTGACGATCGAGCCGGGCCTCTACGTGCGTCCCGGCGAAGGCGTTCCGGAGCGGTTCTGGAACATCGGCATCCGGATCGAGGACGACGCCGTCGTCACCGCCGACGGCTGCGAGCTGATCAGCCGCGGCGTTCCGGTCGCCGCCGCCGAGATCGAAGCGCTGATGCGCGCCGCCTGAACGGCGCCGCCGCTCGCAGCCAGCGGCACGTGCCGGTCTTTCTCGTCTTCGCTGCCTGCGCATTCGCGAGCGGCTTCGCGCTGCGCCTCGCCGATCCGATCGTGCTGCCGGTCGCGGCCCACTTCGCGGTCACGCCAGCGTCGGCGGCGATGCTCAACACCGTCTATGCGCTGCCGTACGCGCTCGCGCAGCCGTTCCTCGGCCCGATCGGCGACCGCTTCGGCAAGCCCCGCTGCATCCAGGTCTGCATCGCCGGGCTCGCCATGATGCTGCTCCTTGGCGCGCTGGCGCCGAGCTTCGCGCTGCTGCTGGCGACGCGGGTCGGCGCCGGCATCTTCGCCGGCGGCCTGATTCCGCTCGTCGTCGCCGGCATCGGCGACGACTTCGACATGAGCGAGCGCCAGGTCATGATCGGCCGGATGCTGTTCGCGATCGTCTCCGGGCAAATGCTCGGCTCGATCGTCTCGGGCTTCGCCAACGACGCGTTCGGCTGGCACAGCGCGCTCGCCGTCGGCGCTGCAGTCGGCGCCGTCGCAGCGGCGGTCGCGTGGCTCGGCATGTCGGCGCGAACGAGTTCCGCCGCGAGCCGCGACGGCGGCTCGTTCGTTGAGCTCTACGGCCGCGTCTTCGCCAACCCGAAGGCACCGTGGCTGATCGGCGGCGTCGCCGTCGAGGCCGTGTTCTTCTATGGCCTCTTTCCATACATGGGCGAGTTGCTGCTCGCGACGGCGACGCCCACGGCCGGATCGATTGCCGCCATCACCGGGCTCGTCCTCGGCGCGTTCGGCGTCGGCGGCCTGCTCTACGCCGCGAGCGTGCGGGCGCTGCTGCGCGCCCTCGGTGTTCGCCGGATGTGCCTGGTCGGATCGGCGACGGCGGCGGCATGCTATGCGGCGCTCGCGTTCGTGCCGACGTGGTGGCTCGCTGCCCTTGTCATGCTCGTCGCCGGCGTCAGCTTCTACATGATGCACAACTCGATGCAGACCGAAGCGACCGAGCTCGCGCCGTCGGCGCGCGGCTCGGCGGTCGCGCTCTTCGCGTGCGGCTTCTTCGTTGGCCAGGGGCTCGGGCCGATCGTATTCGCTGCGCTGCTGCACGGGCTCGGGCCGCGGCCGGCGCTTGTCGTCGTCGCCGCGGTGATCGTCATCCTCGGTCGTGTCATCGTCGCGCGCGTGATCGCGCGACCGCCGACAGCGCGCGCTTGATCGCGCGCACACGAGGCAGGCGGCGCGTCAGGTCCCCCGCGGACCCGGGAAGAAAGCGTTGGTGCGCGCGACGTAGTCACGGTACGCCGGACGGCGCTCACCGATGTCCTGCTCGAGCAGGACGACGCCGGAGACCTTGAGCAACAGCACGCTCATCACGAGCGGCGATGCGACGCTCCACCAACCGGCCGGCAGCGCCATCAGGAAGAAGCCCCACCAGACGCAGAACTCGCCGAAGTAGTTCGGATGCCGGCTGTAGCGCCAGAGGCCGCGATCGAGGACGCGGCCGCGGCTGGCAGGATCGTCCTTGAAGCGTGCCAGCTGCTGGTCGCCGACGGCCTCGAAAACGATGCCGAACGCGACGACTGCGGCGCCCGCGCTGTCGAGCAGCGACCACGGCCGCGGCTCGGCGAGCACGGCAAGCAGCGGCAGCGAGACGATCCACGCCAGGAGGGCCTGCAGCAAGAACACCAGCACCAGGCTCTTGAGTGCGAAGTTCGGCTCGTTGCGAGCCCGGATCGCCTGGTAGCGGCGATCTTCGCCGTGGCCCCAGTTGCGCCACGTGAGGTACGCCGCCAGCCGCACCGCCCACACCGCGAGCAAGAGCGCGACGACGGTCGCGCGCGGCGCGTGCCAGCCGAGCACGGCAGCGTCTGCGACGAACGGCAGCGCGACGAGAAGCGACCACACGCGATCGACGAGACTGGCGTCGCGCTGCCGGACGCTGGCGAGCCAGGTCACGAACGCGAGCACGGCCGAAGTGGCGAGGCCGAGTCCTGCGGCACCGAACACGGGGCTCATCAGGACGGCATCAGGATGCCGAGGCGAACGACGCGGTCGGGATCGAGCCTCTGCTCGACCCCGTCGGTCGCCGCGCCCGCCCCGGATTCGCCTTCCACTCGTTCTCCTCGCGCCCGCCGCAGCACGCCGTTTGCCCTGTACGCCGGCGGGCCTGCGCCGGATGCAGCGCCGCGATAATCGCCAGCCATTCTCGCCAGCCCGCCGTGCCCGCCCGGATCGCCCCCCTTCGCATCGCCGCCTACACCGTGACCAGCGCGGCCGGCGTCGGCAAGGGCGCCTTCCTCGTGGCGCTGCGCGATGGCCGCAGCGCGCTGACGCCGAACGACTTCGGACCGGTTCCGCTCGCGACCTGGATCGGCCGCGTCGCCGGCCTCGAATCGTCGCCGCTGCCGCCGCAGCTGGCGGCGTGGGAGTGCCGCAACGACCGCCTCGCCTGGCTCGGCTTGCACGGCGACGGCTTCATCGACGCCGTGCGCGCCGCGCGCGCGCGCCACGGAGCGGCGCGCGTCGCCGTCATCCTCGGCACCTCGACGTCGAGCATCGGTGCGACTGAGGAGGCGTACCGAACGCTCGACGCCGACGGCCGCTTTCCGGCCGGCAACCGTAATCCGCTCGTCCACACGCCGCATTCGCTCGCCAACTTCGTCGCCGAGGCGCTCGCCCTCGAAGGACCATGCGTCACCGTCTCGACGGCATGCTCGTCGAGCGGCAAGGTGTTCGCGACAGCCGAGCGCATGCTGCGGCTTGGCCTCGTCGACGCTGCGGTCGTCGGCGGCGTCGACACCTTGTGCGGCAGTGTCCTGTTCGGCTTCAACGCGCTGCAGCTCGTCTCGCCCGAGCCGTGCCGTCCGTTCGATGCCGAGCGCAGCGGCATCAGCATCGGCGAGGCGGCCGGCTTCGCTCTCCTCGAGCGGGATCGCGGCAGCGACGACGACCGCGACGCCACGTTCCTCCTCGGCTACGGCGAGTCGAGCGATGCCCACCACATGTCGACGCCGCACCCCGAAGGCGTCGGCGCCGAGCGCGCGCTCGACGACGCGCTCGCCCGGGCCGGCGTCGGCGCTGCGGCAGTCGACCACATCAATCTGCATGGCACGGCGAGCGCGAAGAACGACGAGGTCGAAGCAGCGCTCGTCGCCCGGCGCTTTCCGGCGACGACGCACGCGAGCTCGACCAAGGGCATCACCGGCCACACCCTCGGCGCTGCCGGCATCGTCGAGGCGGCGGCGACGCTGCTCGCAATCGAGCACGGCTGGAAGCCGGGGACCGCCAACACGCGCGTCCTCGATCCGGCGTGCGGGCCGCAGTTGCGCACCGCGGGCGCAGCCGGCCCTGTCCGCGTCGCGCTCAGCAACTCGTTCGGCTTCGGTGGCAACAACTGCGTCCTCGCGTTCGGCGACGCCGGTGTCGCCGACGCGACGGCACGCACATGAGCCGCGCCGGCGCGCCGCAAGCGGGCGGCACCTTCTTCATCGACGGCATCGCCTTCTGGGCGCCCGCGCTTCCCGGCTGGGCGCACGCGCGTGCCGCGCTGCGCGGGGAAGTGGCGCCGCTCGCCGCGCCGGCCAAGCGCCCGTCGCCCGAGCTGCTCGCCGCCGCCGAGCGCCGCCGCGCGCCCGACACCGTCGCACTCGCGCTCGAGGTTGCCGCGGCGGCGGTTCGCGAATCGGGACTCGACGCGGCGACGTTGCCGTCGGTCTTCACGTCGGCGCACGGCGACCTCGCCGTCAACGACTACATGTGTTCGACGCTGGCGAGCCAGCCGACGACGATCTCGCCAACCAGGTTCCACAACTCGGTGCACAACGCCGCCGCCGGCTACTGGACGATCGCGACCGGCTGCCGCGAAGCGAGCACGGCGCTCACCGCGTTCGATGCTAGCTTCGGCGCCGGTCTGCTCGAAGCGGCGAGCCAGTGCCGGGCCGATGCACGGCCGGTGCTGTTCGTTGCCTTTGACATCGAGGCGACGGGCGCGCTGGCCTCGGTGACGGCGAGCGTCGGGCTCCTCGCCTGCGCGTTCGTGTTGTCGCCCGAGCGGAGCAAGCGAACGGCGGCGGCATTCGACTGGTCGCTCGCGACCGGCCGGTGCTCACCGGCGTCGATCCGGTCCGCGGCGGCGCGAAGCCTCGGCGGCAACGCGATGGCCGGCGCCCTGCCGTTGCTGGAAGCGATCGCCACCGCTGCGCCGGGGGCGGGTGTAGCGTCGCTCGCGTTGCCGCTGTCGCGCTCGCTGGCACTGTCGCTGGCGGCAAGTCCCCTTGTTCGCGGCAGCGACGCCCGCGCCGCAATCGCAGCATGAGCGATTCGATAGCGCCGGGCGGAACCGCGGTTACGCGCAACGACGTCGTCATCGCCGGCGGCGGTCTTGCCGGGCTGACGCTGGCTCTGCAGTTGAAGCAGTCGCTCCCCGACCTCGACATCCTCGTCCTCGAGCGCAGGGCGCATCCGGTGCCGATCGCGGCGCACAAGGTCGGCGAATCGACGGTCGAGATCGGCGCCAACTACCTCGCCGAGGTGCTCGGCCTGAAGACCCATCTCCGGGAGCAGCAGCTGAAGAAGTTCGGCTTTCGCTTCTTCTTCAGCGAAGGCCGCCGCGACATCGACGGTGTCACCGAGGTCGGCGCCAGCCGCTACCTCGCGGTCCCGAGCTACCAGATCGACCGCGGACTGTTCGAGAACTTCCTCGCCGAGGAGGCGGTCCGGCGCGGCGTACGCTTCGAGGACGGCGCACTCGTTCGCGACCTGGCGCTCGGCCGCCACGGCGAGCGCCATGGCGTCGGCTACACGCGGGGCAGGCACCGCCATCGCGCCGAGGCGCGCTGGCTCATCGACGCCTGCGGTCGCGCCGGCCTCATCAAGAAGAAGCTTGAGCTCGCCGAGGCCAATGCACACGCGGCCGGCGCGGCGTGGTTCCGGATCGCCGAGCGGATCGCGATCGACGACTGGTCGCCCGATGACCGCTGGCGCGCGCAATGCGAGCCGCCGGCGCGATGGCTCTCGACCAACCACCTCGTCGGCGCCGGCTACTGGGTCTGGCTGATCCCGCTCGCTTCGGGGTCGCACTCGGTCGGCATCGTCGCCGACCCGGCGCTGCATCCGATCGAGTCGTTCAACACGTTCGACAAGGCGATGGACTGGCTTGCCCGCCACCAGCCGCGCGTGTTCGATGCACTCGACGGCAAGCGCCATCTCCTGCAGGACTTCGCCTTCCTGAAGCGCTTCTCGTACGGCTGCCGCCAGGTCTTCTCGGCCGACCGCTGGGCGATCAGCGGCGAAGCCGGCCTCTTCCTCGACCCGTTCTACTCGCCGGGGACCGACTTCATCGCCATCGCCAACACCTACATCACCGAGCTCGTCGCGCGCGATCGCGCTGGGCGGCCAACGGCTGCGCACGCGCACGTCTTCGAGCAGATCTTTCGTTCCTTCTACGAAAGCACGCTCGCGCTCTACACCGGCCAGTACCCGATCTTCGGCGACCCCGAGGTACTGCCGGTCAAGGTACTCTGGGACTACACGTACTACTGGGGCATCCTCGCCCAGTTCTTCTTCCAGCGCCGGCTCGCCGACCTGACTGCGTTCTCCGACCTGCGAGAGGAGCTCGCCCATTGCCAAGCGTTGAACGCTGCCATGCAGGCGCTGCTGCGCCGCTGGTCCGAGGGCGGCCGCGGTCACGCTGTCGAGAACCGGCCGCGCATGCTCGACCAGGCCGCGCTGCCATGGTTCGATGAGCTCAACCGCAGCCTCAACGACCGGCTCGACGATCGCCGCTTTCGCGAGCGGATCGCCAACTCGACGCAGCTGATGCGAAACCTCGCCGCGGCGATCGCCCGGCGCGGCGGCGCGAGCGCCGAAGTCGACGACGCGGCGCTCCGCGACCTGCTGGCGACGACGCGCTTCGCCGCGGTCGACCGCGAGGCGAGCTTCCTGTTCGAGAAGGCCTGACCGCTGCCGCTGCGTCAGGCAGCGACGCGCAGCCGCGCCGGCCCGGTGCGGACCAAGCCGATGACGGCCGCAGCGTCGAAGCCCTGGGCGCGAAAGACGCCGAGCACATCGTCGAGCGCTTCCGGCGCGCAGCTGACGAGCAGGCCGCCCGACGTCTGCGGGTCGGCGAGCAGGTCGCGCGCGGTGGCCGGCAGCGCCGGATCGAGGTCGACCTCGGCGCCGTAGCCCGCCCAGTTGCGACCCGATGCGCCGGTGACGAAGCCGTCGGCGGCCCGCCGCTCCACCCCCACCAGCAGCGGAACTTGTGACCAGGCGATCTCGATCGCGAGCCCGGCGCCGCGCGCCAGCTCGAGGGCGTGGCCGGCGAGGCCGAAGCCGGTGACATCGGTGATCGCATGCACGCCCGCCATCGTCGCGAGAGCGATGCCCGGCGTGTTGAGCCGCGTCGTCGTCTCGATGAGCTGCCGGTAGCCGGCATCGTCGAGCGCGTTCTTCTTGAGCGCGGCCGAGAGCACGCCGACACCGATCGGCTTGCCGAGGACGAGCACGTCTCCCGCCTTCGCGTCGGCGTTGCGTCGCACCTGCTTCGGATGGACGAGGCCCATGACGACGAGCCCGTAGATCGGTTCGACCGAATCGATCGTGTGGCCGCCGGCGATCGGAATGCCGGCCTCGCGGCACACCGACTCGCCGCCCTGAATGATCCTGCCGATGACTTCCACCGGCAGCTCGGCGATCGGCATCGCGACCAGCGCGAGCGCCATGATGGGCTTGCCGCCCATCGCGTAGACATCGCTGATGGCGTTGGTCGCGGCAATGCGGCCGAAATCGAACGGGTCGTCGACGATCGGCATGAAGAAGTCAGTCGTCGCGATCAGCGCTTGCTCGTCGTTGAGGCGGTAGACGGCGGCGTCGTCCGCGGTCTCGATGCCGACCATCAACTCGGGCGGCACGATCCCGCCGCCGCTCTTCCTCAGGATCTCGGCGAGCACGCCGGGCGCGATCTTGCAGCCGCAGCCGCCGCCGTGGGAAAAGCTCGTCAGGCGCAGCGGCGCCGGGACCGGCGTCGAACTGGCAGTGGCGGAAGTAGCAGTGTCCGGGAGCATGGCGATCCGATCGCGAACGTTGAGGCGTCAGCGATTGTCTCAGTGCGCGTGCTTCGGCGCAGCGAGGAGACCGGCCACGAGCGCGCGCACCGCGCGCCGCTCGACGGCGGGAAGAAAGAGTGGTTCTCGCGCGGCGCACTGCGCGTGCAGGCGGCTCGCGAATACGTCGTCGCGCAAGAACCGCCGCATCAACGCCACCAGCGCCGCCGCGTCGCCGACGCGAAAGTACCCTTCGTAGTCATCGCCGAGCAGGCCGACGTTGCCGTCGATGCGGCTCGCGAGCACCGGCACGCCCGAACGAACGGCCTCGATGACGACGTTGGCGCCGCCTTCGATCCGGCTCGGATGGACGAGCGCGCGCGCCCGCGCGATGGTTCGCCGCGCCGCCGCGTGGTCGAGCGCGCCGAGCCAACGGTACGCCGGGCATGCCGCCATCGTCGCCCGCGCTGCGGCGGCGAGTTGCTCGTCGAGGGCGGCGCCGACGTGCGCGATCGTCGGCGGGTCGCCGTCCTCGGCGAGCAGCCGGGCGGCGAGCAGCAGCGTCGCCGGATCCTTCTCGTCGCGCAGATGGCCGACGGCGACGAATTCGGCGTCGCGCCGCGAACGCCGGCCGCGCAGCGACGACGCCGACTGCACGATCACGGCTGCCTTGGCGCGGCTCGCGGCGTCGAGACGGCGAAGCGCCGCCTCCTGCAGGACGACGATGCGGCTGGCACACTCGAGCGAATGTCTTGCGTCGACGTCCAGGTCGAGGTCGCGATAGAGGTCGGTGCCGGTCAGGACGAGCACGAGCGGCGCCTCCGGCCTGCGCTCGCGCCAGCGCTGGACCGACGCCGCCGAGCGGCGCGCGTGCAGCGCGATCAGGAGATCGGCCGCGCCGTCCTCGGCGCCGATCGCGACGACCTCGACGTCGGCGATCGGCTCGAGAAAGCGCTGCCAGCGCGACGCCGTGTGCCAGTTGCCATTGTTGGCGCCGGCCAGCGCCGGCGAGACGATGCACACGCGCGGCGTCGGCACGGAACCCATCGATCGATGATGGCACGAGGCCAATGCCGGGGATGACCGCTGACGCGCGCCGCCTCGCCGGCCGATCGCTCGCCGACGCGCTCCGCGACGCCCGCGCGACGACGCTCGCGCGGACGATGGACGTCGACGATGTCGCCTGGCGCGTGCCGCAGCAGGCCGGCATCAACCCGATCGCCTGGGAGCTTGGCCATCTCGCCTGGTTCGCCGAGTTCTGGATCCTGCGCGGGCCGCACCGCCTCGGCGACGACGGCCTCGTCGTCGCCGCGAAGCCGCCGGCGATCGCCGGGCCCGACGCCGTCTTCGATTCGGCACGCCTCGCGCACGGCGACCGCTGGCATGTCGAGTTGCCATCGCGCGGCGACCTCCTCGCGCGGCTCGACCGCCAGCTCATCGCCTGCCTCGACCGCGTCCCCCGCAATGAGGACGACGACGCGGCGAACTACTTCCACCGCCTCGCCCTCTTCCACGAGGACATGCACGGCGAAGCGCTCGCCTGGCTGCGCGCGACGCTCGGCTGGCCGGCGCCGGCCGGAACCCTGCCGTTGCCAGCGCTCCCTGCGAGCGCGCCACTCGCGATCGCCGGCGGCGAGCTCGTCCTCGGCCACGCCGCCGGCGGGCGCGGCTTCGCGTTCGACAACGAGGAGCCGTCACGGGCGATGCACGTCGGCGCGTTCGAGATCGATGCGACGCCGGTGACGAATGCG
>DASXIP010000383.1:0-2178 GCA_036497875.1 Caldimonas sp. | reverse complement strand
CAAAGCCTTCGGCGTCGTCCTCGCCGAGCGGGTCCTCGATCGAGACGATCGGGTAGCGGTCGATCCAGCCGAGCAGCAGCTCGATCAGCGCGTCGGAGTCGAGCGTGCGGCGGTCGAGGCCGAGCGTGTAGCGACCGCCGCCGCCGAGCTCCGACGCCGCGACGTCGAGCGCGATCGCCACCTGCTCGCCCGGTACGAAGCCGGCACGCTCGATCGCAGCGACGAGGGTCTCGAGCGCTTCCTCGTTGCTCGCGAACGCGGGCCACCAGCCGCCTTCGTCGGCGACACCGAACGCGGCGCCCTTGGCGTGCATCAGGGCGCCGGCGTGGCGATAGACCTCGGCCGTCCATTCGAGCGCCTCGGCAAACGCGCGGGCACCGGGGCAGACGACCATGAAGTCCTGGACGTCGACGCGCCGCGCGGCATGCGCGCCGCCGCCGAAGATCTGGATCTGCGGCAGCGGCAGCAACGTCGCCTCGCCGCCGCCGATCGAGGCGTGGAGCGCGACGCCGCGCGACGCCGCGACCGCGTGCGCGGCCGCCATCGACACCGCGAGCGTCGCGTTGGCGCCGAGGCGCGACTTCGCTGTCGTGGCGTCGAGCTCGATCATGCGTCGATCGAGCGCCGCCTGGTCGTCGGCGATCATGCCGCGCAACGCGCCGGCGATCTCGCCCTCGACATGGGCGACCGCGCGCGCGACGTCGAGGCCGCCGAAGGCATCGCCGCCATCGCGCAGCTCGATCGCCTCGCGCGTTCCCTTCGAAGCACCGGCTGGGCAGATCGCGCGGCCGAGCGTGCCGTCCGCGAGCGTCACTTCGGCCTCGACCGTCGGCCGGCCGCGGCTGTCCCAGACGCGGCGGCCGTGGATCGCGACGATGCGCGTGCCGCTCACCGCGCGAGCTCCTCGCGCCAGCCGCTGCAAAGTGCCTGCAACCTGCCGGCCGGTGCGAGCAGGAAGCGGCGCGCGGCGCGGCGCACCGTCTCACGTTCGCGGTCGTCGCGCAGGTACTCGACCGGCGACTTGCCGTCGACGCGGGCGAGCAGGAGGCCGGGCAGGAGCGCCGCCGCGCGGCGCTCGAGCACGACGCGCGGCTCCCAGTCGACGGCGGCGAGATAGCTCGCAGCGAGCGTCTCGAAGCAGGCGAGAAAGCCGTCGCGCGCCGTCGGAGTCCAGAGGCACTTGAGCAGCAGGTGGTTGAGGCAGAACGCGAGATCGAACGCCGGATCGCCCCACCACGCACACTCCGCGTCGAGGAAGACAGGCCCGTGCCGGCCGATGACGATGTTCTTCGGGCTGACGTCGCCGTGCACCAGCGCGACCTTGTGCGTGCGCGTCTGCTCGACGAGCGCGGCCAGAACCGGCGCGAGGTCCGGGTGGTGACGGCCGGCCGCGAGCAGATACGGATCGAGGCGGATGGCGAAGAAGATCGCGTCGGTTGTGAACTCGGCGGCCAGCTCGGCCCGCGCCGCCGTGAAGGCGTGGATCCGCGCCAGCGTCGCGCCGACCGCGCCGGCGGTCGCGACGTCGGCAACACCGTCGCGCAGCTGGTTCTTCCACAGTCGATGCTCGCGCGGCGACAGATAGCGCATGACGAGGACGCCGAGGCGTTCGTGCTGGCCGAGCACATCGGGCGCAGCGCCCGGCACCGCGGCGTTCGCGACCCGCAGCCAGCGCGCCTCGTACACGTTGCGTTCGATCGGCGCCTGCCAGTCGGCGGCGACGCGTAGCCTGGGGAGTGCGCGCTTCACGCACACCGGTCCGTCATCGGTGTCGACACGCCAGATGTCCGAGGAAACGCCGCCGACGAGCGGCTCGCCGCAGAGCGTGCTCGCTCCCGCGAGGCCGAGTTCGCGCAGCGCGACGACGAAATCGGCTGGCACCTCGCAGCGACCGGCGTCGGCGGCAGCTGACGTCGGGCCGGCGGCGGAGGACGCGGCCATCGTGGGCGTGCTCAAGCGCTGCCTTTGTGTCGGCGCGATTCGACGAGCTTGACGAGGGCGTACAGGGTCTGGTTCGCGGGCGTCGGAATGCCGAGCTCGCGGCCGCGCCGCGCCACGAAGCCGTTCAGGTGGTCGATCTCGCTCGGCTTGCCGCGCGCCATGTCCTGCGCCGTCGACGACAGCTGCGCCGGCATCGCCGGCGCGATCCGCTCCATCGCCTCGATCGCCTGCGCGAGC
>DASXIP010000382.1:0-8848 GCA_036497875.1 Caldimonas sp. | reverse complement strand
TCCGAGCGCGGTCGACAGCACGGTGTTGATGGCGTCGAACGAGACGCCGAGCGCGCTCGCTCGGTCGCGGTCGATGTCCATCTGCAGTTGCGGCGCGTCCTCGAGCCCGTCGGGGCGGACGCCGGCGAGGATCTTGCTCTGTGCCGCCATACCGAGCAACTGGTTGCGCGCCGCGACCAGTGCCGCATGGCCGTTGCCGCCGCGGTCCTGGAGGCGAAACGCGAAGCCCGTCGCAGTGCCGAGCTCGGGGATCGCGGGCGGCACGAGGGCGAAGACGAAGGCGTCGCGGACGCGCGCGAGCGCGCCGAAGGCACGCCCCGCAAGCGCCTGCGCCGAGTGCGCGGGCCCCTTGCGCTCGTCCCAGGGCTTGAGCGGAACGAAGGCGAGCGCGGCGTTCTGGCCGCTGCCTGAGAACGAGAAGCCGAGCACGCTCACGATCTTGTCGACCTCCGGCTGGCTCAGGAAGAAGCGCTCGGCCTGCTGCATCACGGCGAGCGTGCGCCCCTGCGTCGCCCCCGGCGGCAGCTGCACGTTGGCGATCAGGTAGCCCTGGTCCTCGGTCGGCAGGAACGACCCCGGCAAGCGGTTGAACATGAAGACGACGACGGCGACGATGAGCCCGAAGACGATCAGCATGCGGCCGGTGCGGCGCAGGATCTTCGCGACCCAGCCCTCGTAGGCGTGCGTCGTCGCCTTGAAGCCGCGGTTGAACCAGCCCCAGAAGCCGCCCTTCGCCTGCTTGTGGCCCGCCTCGACAGGCTTCAGGAACGTCGCGCACAGCGCCGGCGTGAGCGACAGCGCGAGGAACACCGAGCACAGCATCGCGCTCACCATGACGAGCGAGAACTGGCGGTAGATGTTGCCGATCGAACCGGCGAAGAACGCCATCGGCAGGAACACCGAGACGAGCGCCGCGCTGATGCCGATCAGCGCGGCGGTGATCTGGCCCATCGCCTTCTTGGTCGCATCGCGCGGCGAGAGCCCTTCTTCGCTCATGATGCGCTCGACGTTCTCGATGACGACGATCGCGTCATCGACCAGGATGCCGACCGCGAGCACCATCGCGAACATCGTCAGCACGTTGATCGAATAGCCGTACACCCACATCACGCTGAACGCGCCGAGCAGCGACACCGGGACGACGACCGTCGGGATCAGCGTGTAGCGCAGGTTCTGCAGGAACAGGTACATCACCAGGAAGACCAGGATCACCGCCTCGAACAGCGTCTCGACGACCTGGCGGATCGAAATCCGGACGAAGCGCGAGCTGTCGTACGGGATGTCGTATTTCACTCCCGGGGGGAAGTAGCGCGCGAGCTCGGCCATGCGCGCATGGATGAGGTCGGCGGTGGCGAGCGCGTTGCCGGTCGGCGAGAGCTGCACGCCGATCCCGGTCGAGGGCTTGCCGTTCAAGCGGGCCGAGGTGCCGTAGTTCTGGCCGCCGAGCTCGATCCGCGCCACGTCCTTCAGCTTGACCGTCGAGCCGTCGGTGTTGGCGCGCAGGGCGATCTCGCCGAACTGCTCGGCCGAGGTGAGCTGGCCGGCGACGACGACGGTCGCGCTGATCGGCTGGCCGGCGATGATCGGCAGGTCGCCGAGCGTGCCCGACGAAACCTGCGCGTTCTGCGCCCGGATCGCGTTGTTGACTTCGTTGGCCGAGAGGTTGAAACCGACCAGCTTGGCCGGGTCGATCCAGATCCGCATCGCCCGCTCGGTGCCGAACAGCTGCGCCTGGCCGACGCCGGGGATGCGCTGGATCTCGGGCAGCACGTTGCGTGACGCGAAGTCGCCGAGCGCGATCGGGTCGTACGCCGGGTTATCGGACGACAGGATCGTGAACAGCAGGAAGTTCGAGCGTGCCTTGTCGACGCGAACGCCTTGCTGGATCACCGCCGCGGGCAGGCGCGGCGCGGCGCGCGACAGGCGGTTCTGCACGTCGACCTGCGCGAAGTTCGGGTCGCTTCCCGATTCGAAGGTGAGCGTGATCGAGCCGACTCCGTTCGACTGGCTCGTCGACTCGAGATAGATCAGGCCGGTCGCGCCGTTCATCTCCTGCTCGATGACGCTGATCACGGTGTCCTCGAGCGTCTGCGCCGACGCGCCCGGATAGGTCGCGGTGACGATGATCGACGGCGGCGCGACGGTCGGGTACTGCGCGATCGGCAGCTGCCTGATCGCGACGCCGCCCATGACCAGGATGAAGAGCGCGATCACCCACGCGAAGATCGGCCGGTCGATGAAGAACTGCGCCATGGTGGACCTTTCAGCGGCTGGCGGACGCGGCGGCGGCGCCGGCCGACGCGGCGTTGCCCGCGGCCGCCGCGCCCGACGCCGGCCCCTGCCACGGCACTGGCTTCACCGGCGCCGTCCCGCGCAGCTTCTGGAAGCCGTCGACCATCACCATCTCGCCGGGCTTGAGCCCTTCGAGGATGAGCCAGTTGCCGCCCTGCGCTGCGCCGACCCGGACCGGCCGCGGCGCCACCTTGCCGTCCGCGCCGACGACCATGACGGCGTCGCCGGTCGAGCCGCGCTGCACCGCCTGCTGCGGAACGACGATGCCGCTCGGCGTTTCCGCCTGCTCGATGCGAACGCGCACGTACATGCCCGGAAGCAGGATGCCACGCGGGTTCGGCACTTCGGCGCGCAGGGTGATCTGCCCCGATGTCGGGTCGACGCTCAGATCGGAGAACAGGAGCTTGCCTTCCTCCGGATAGACGCTGCCGTCCTCGAGAACGATGTGCACGCTCGCCGCGTCGGCGCCGTCGGCGCGCCGGAACTTGCCGCTGTCGAGGCCGCGCCGCAGCGCCAGCACTTCGGTCGTCGACTGCGTGAAGTTGACGTACATCGGCTGGATCTGCTGGATCAACGCGAGTTGCGTCGCTTCGCCCTGGCCGACGAGTGCACCCTCGGTGACGAGCGCGCGACCAATGCGACCGGCGATCGGTGCGGTCACGGTCGCATAGCCGAGGTTGATCTGCGCGGTTCGCAGATTCGCGCGCGCGGCGGCGACGTCGGCCTCGGCCGTCTTCTGCGCCGCGACCGCGTTGGTGTAGTCCTGCTTGCTGACCGCATTCGCCTCGAGCAGCGGCTGATAGCGATCGACCTGCGCAGCCGCCTGCGTCAGCGACGCCTGAGCGCGGGCGAGCGTCGCCTGCGCGGCAGAGACAGCGGCCTGGAGCGACAGCGGATCGATCTTGAACAGCGGCTGGCCGGAACGCACATCGCTGCCCTCGACGAACAGGCGCTTCTCCAGGATGCCCGCGGCACGCGCGCGCACCTGCGCGACGCGCCTCGCCTCGAGGCGGCCGGGCAGCTCGGTGACGAGGCCGACCGCGCGCGGCTGCACGGTGACGACGCCCACCTCGGCAGGCGGCGGCCCGCCGCCGGCGCCCGGGCCCTTGCCTTCGGCCGCGGCGGGGGCGTTCTCGGGCTTCTGGCCGCAGCCCAGCAGCACCAGCGCCAGCGCCAGCGTCGCGTGCTGCGCGGCGCGAAGCGCGCGCAGCCTCGACAAGGAGTCGTGGATCATTTCGAACATCGTGTCGTGGTCGACCCGCATCACCGGCATCGGCCGGGGGCGCGAGGAAGGGGCCGCGTCGTGTCGGTGCGGCAAAGCTGGCGAGAATAGCCCAGGCGCGACCGCGACGCCGACGGCGGCTCAGACCCCGGCCTTGGCGAAGACGACGACCGAGACGCCGCGCGCCGACGCGAGCGCGTCGCCGTTCTGGTACGAGTGCGGCAGGTTGCCCGGGAACGCGAGAACGTCGCCGCTCGCAAGCGAGTGGCGTTCGCCCGCGACCGTGACATTCACGCTTCCGTCGAGGCAGGTGAAGAACTCGCGCGTCCCCGGCAGGTGCGGCGTTCCGGCCATCGCCGCGCCGGGCGCGAAGTCGAGCACCTCCATCAGCTCGTCGGGAACCGGCTCGGGGACGAGATCGCGGATCGTCACGCCGCGGCCCTTGACGCGAAAGGCGACGTCGGCGGCCGGCCAGCGACGCACTTTTGCGCGCGGCGACGCCAGCAGCTCGTCAATCGGAACGCCAAGCGCGTGCGCCACCTTGACGAGGATGACGAGCGACGGATTGCCGGCGCCCGACTCGAGATTGGCGATCGTCGAGCGCGGTACGGCGGCGGCGCGCGCGAGCGCGTCCTGGGTCAGCCCGCGCGCGTGCCGCAAGGTGCCGAGATTGCGCGCCAGGTGGGCCGCCGCGGAGCGGTCGTCGGTAGTTGTTTCGGCGCCGCTGGCCGCCAAGTCGGCACCGCCGTCGGGGATCGTCGCTGTCGTCATCGTGACTCTCTGCCAAGCCGTCGGACAGTGCTCTGGTGTCGCCCGGTCGCGGGCCCTACCTTCGCCTCATCGCTTCCGAATGGCAACCATCATGACGCACTCCGGCGTTTCCCGAATTCCCCTTCGCGTCGCCGTCACCGGCGGCACCTCCGGCCTCGGCCGCGCCCTCGTCGAGGCGCTCGCTGCGCGCGGCGACGCCGTCGCCTTCGTCGCCCGCGACGCTGCCCGCGTGCGCACCGTCGCCGCCGCCGCGCCGGGCAGCCACGGCATCGTCGGCGACGTCGCGCAGAAGGACGACGCCCACGCGATCGCGCTCCAGATCGGCGGCGCGCTCAGCGGTCTCGACGTCCTCGTCCACAACGCATCCAGCCTCGGCCCGGTGCCGCTCGCGCTGCTCGCCGACACCGAGTGCGAGGACTTCGAGCACGCGTTGGCGACCAACGTGCTGGGCCCGTTTCGCCTCACCAAGGCGCTGCTCGGATTGCTCGCCGCGTCGGCGCGCGAGTCGAAGGAGCGGGGCCTGCGCGCAGTCGTCGTCCACGTGACGAGCGATGCCGCGGTCGCTCCCTACGCCGGCTGGGGCGCCTACGGCGCGAGCAAGGCGGCGCTCGCCCACATGGGCCGGATCTGGCACGAGGAACTTGCGCCGCACGGCATCGCCGTGATCGACGTCGATCCGGGCGACATGGACACGCCGATGCACGCCGCCGCGATTCCCGATGCCGATCCGGCGACGCTCAAGCGGCCGCGCGACGCCGCGCGCGAGCTCATCGCGCTGATCGATCGCGAGCGCGACGCGTCGCGTATCGAGAGCGCGCGATGATCGCTGCCGCCCGACCGGTGCAACGGCCGCGCGACGCGCGGCTGCTCGTCGTCGACGGCCAGGGCCGGATCTCGCACCGCCAGCGCAGCGCGTTCGCCGACGTGCTCATCGCCGGCGATCTCGTCGTCGCCAACGATGCCGCGACCTTGCCGGCGAGCCTCACCGGTGCGCATGTCGCAACCGCCGCAGCGATCGAGGTGCGCCTCGCCGCGCGCCGCTCGCTCGCCGCCGACGACGTGCACACCTTCGCCGCCGTCGTCTTCGGCGCCGGCGACTACCGGACGCCGACCGAGCGTCGGCCACTGCCGCCGGCGCTGGCCGTCGGCGACGAGCTCGCGCTCGGGCCGCTCCACGCGGTCGTCTTGCGCCTGCTCGATCACCCGCGCCTGATCGAGCTGCGCTTCGCCGGCGACGCCGACGCGATTCGCGCCGGCATTGCGCGCCACGGCCGGCCGGTGCAGTACGCTCACCTGCCGACCCGGCTCGCGCTCTGGGACGTCTGGACGCGCATCGCGGCGCTGCCCGCCGCCTTCGAAGCACCGTCGGCCGGCTTCGTTCTCGACTGGCGCCTGCTCGACCGGCTAGCGGCGCGCGGCGTTGGCTTCGCGACCTTGACCCACGCCGCCGGGCTGTCGTCGACTGGTGACGCCACGCTCGACGCGCGCTTACCGCTCGCCGAGCCGTACCGCATTCCGCCAGCGACGGTCGCCGCGATCGCCGCCACGCAGCGGCGCCGTGGCCGCGTCGTCGCGCTCGGCACGACGGTCGCGCGCGCCCTCGAACACGCCGCAGTGCGGCCGGGTGGGCTCGCCGCCGGCGCTGGCGTCGCCGACAACCTGCTCGGTTCCGCGACGCGGCTGCGCGTCGTCGATGCGATCGTCAGCGGCACGCACGAACCGGGAACGAGCCACCACGCGCTGCTCGGCGCCTTCGTGCCGGCGGCGACGCTCGCGCGCATCGACGCCACACTCGAAGCGTGCGGCTACCGCACGCACGAGTTCGGCGACTCGGTGTGGATCGAGCGCGCCGCGCATCCGCGTGCCGTCGCCGAGCCGGTCACGCGAAGCAGCAGCGCACTCGCGACGCCGTGCGCGCTCCCGGCGACGTGAGCGCAGCGTCCTAGCGCACGCCCGGGGCAGCGGCGACGCCGGCAGCCGGCGAAACGATGAGCTCTCCGCTGCGGCCGGGAATCTCGCCCCACGCGACCGGAAGTCTCGGCAGCGACTGGCCACGCACCTGCTCGTGATAGCGCGCCAACGTGACGAGCTCATGGCCTTGCTCGCGCCAGCCGCGCAGCAGCCTCTGCATGGCCGGCGCGAGCAGCGCGCCCTCGAGCTCCGCGTGCAGGGTCACGACGTGATCTTGCGTGCCGGCAGTTCGCACCAGCAGCGCGTCGGCGACGTTGTCCTCGTCGACCCCGTCGCGGCCGATCAGCTCGTCGAAGGTCGGCAGGGTGGTCGGCAGTTGCACATGCCGTAGTGCAGCGCCGTCGACGACGGGGATGTAGGGTCCCGCACCGCGCCCGTCGGAGGCATACGCCATGCCCCAGGCGTCGATCTGGCGAAACGCCGCCGGGTTCATCTGCCATCCCGCCGCGCCGTGGGTCGACGGCGGCCCAGCGAATATCTCGACGAAGCGCGCATGCGCCAGCTCCATCTGGCGCGTCGTCCAGGTGGCGTCGCGCCGGCGGACGTTGTCCTGCCAGAGGACGTGGTCCCAGGTGTGGATGCCGCACTCGTGGCCCGCGTCGCGTGCCGAGCGCATCACCGCTCCGGCGACGCGACCGATGTCGGGGGCGGGCAGCAGGACGCCGTACATCAGGGTGCGCCAGCCGTAGTGCTTCAGCACCGACGTGCGCTGCACCTTGGCCAGGAACCCGCGCCGGAAGACCCGCCGCAGCGCCCAGCCGGTGTGGTCGGGGCCGAGGCTGAAGAGAAAAGTCGCCTGTGCCCGAGCCTCTTCGAACGCCGCGAGCAGACGGGGAACGCCTTCCCGGGTGCCGCGCAGCGTATCGACATCGACCTTGATCGCGATCAGGGCCACGCCGGTGCCCTCAGGGGATCTCGGTCAGGGCACGCGCCTCCGCCACGGCGGTCCGATACGACTCGAAGATGCGACGCAGCGACGTCTCCATCGTCACCGACGGGCGCCAATCGAGGTCGGCGACGGTGGCGTCGATCTTCGGCACGCGGTTCTGGACGTCCTGATAGCCGCTGCCGTAGAAGTCCTTGGCCGACGTGTCCACCAACCGGCAGGCCTTGGCGGCGCTGGCGTACTCGGGGTAGTCGGCGGCCATCGCGAGCATCTTCTCCGCGAGCTCGCGCACCGACCAGTGGTTGTCGGGAAAGCCGATGTTGTAGATGCGACCGCTGGCGATGCCGCCCGGGTTGTGCAGGATGCGCAGCAGCGCGGCGATGCCGTCGCTGACATCGGCGAAGGCGCGCCGCTGGCGGCCGCCGTCGACGAGATGGATCGGCTCGCCGCGGACGATCTGGCCGAGGAACTGGGTGACGACGCGCGACGATCCTTCCTTGTTCTCGAAGATCGAATCGAGCCCCGGCCCGATCCAGTTGAACGGTCGAAACAGCGTGTAGTCGAGGCCCTGCTCCATCCCGTAGGCGGCGATGACGCGGTCGAGCAGCTGCTTCGAGCAGGCGTAGATCCAGCGCGGCTTGTTGATCGGGCCGTACACCAGGCTCGAGGTCTCGGGATCGAACTCGGCGTCGCTGCACATGCCGTACACCTCGGACGTCGACGGGAAGACGAGCCGCTTCTTGTAGCGGACCGCAGCGCGAACGATCGGCAGGTTGGCCTCGAAGTCGAGCTCGAAGACGCGCAGCGGCTCGCGAACGTAGGTGGCCGGGGTCGCGATCGCCACCAAGGGCAGGATCACGTCGCACTTGCGGACGTTGTACTCGATCCATTCCTTGTTGATCGTGATGTCGCCCTCGAAGAAATGCATCCGCGGGTGCTCGACCATGATGCCCAGCCTGTTGTTGGCCATGTCCATGCCGTACACCTCCCAGTCGGTGCCGGCGAGGATCTCGCGTGTGAGGTGGTGGCCGATGAAGCCATTGACACCGAGGATCAGCACCTTCTTCATGGCAACACTCCCTTGCGTGGATGCGCATCGAGCAGCGCGGCGAGCGACTCCGCTGCGAGCGGCACGCCGTGCGCCAGCAGCTCGCGAACCTCGATCGCTGCGCCGTCTCCGCAGACAGCGAGGATCCGGCCATCGGCCAGATGCAGCCCGGGCGGGCCCGGCAGTGACGACCGCGGTAGCGACGCCATCCGCGCCGAGCTCACCACCACGCGGGTGCCGGCGATCTCGGTGAAGGCACCCGGATAGGGTGGCGCGACGGCGCGGATCAATGCATAGACCTCGCGCGCCGGCCTCGACCAGTCGATCCGACCGTCTTCCGGGCGGCGAGCGCCGAAGTAGCTCCCCTGCGCGACGTCGTTGGGGCGATACGCGATCGTGCCGGCGACGATCGCGGGAACGGATCGCCAGAGCACCAGCTCGGCGGCGACGGTGACCTTGTCGAAGACTTCGCGCGCCGTGTCGTCGGGAAGAATGGGCACGGCCTGCTGGTCGACGATGCGGCCGGCGTCGGGCTTGGCCAGCATCTCGTGCAGCGTCGCTCCCGTCTCGCGCTCGTCGTGGAGCACGGCCCAGTTCGTCGGCGCACGGCCGCGGTAGCGCGGCAGCAGCGAGCCGTGCATGTTGAACGCACCGCGCG
>DASXIP010000381.1:0-2120 GCA_036497875.1 Caldimonas sp. | reverse complement strand
GATCGAGCCGCGCTGCTTGAAGCCGGAGAGACGGAAGCTGCCGACGCCGGCAAGGCCGACGCCGATGTTGAGCTCGCCGGTGTCCTCGAGCTCCTCGAGCTGGCTCGGCGTCAGCAGCTCGGCGAGCAGCTGGCGCGGCTGCGCATGCGTCAGCGGCTGGTCGGAGAGCTGCAGCAGCTGACCGTTGATCTTGATCAGGATCGGCGAGCTCGCCGACAGGTAGACGTCGGAAGCGCCCTTCTCGGACATCAACCGCAGCACGCGTTCCATGTTGCCGGCGCTCATACCCGATCCCTTCAGCTTCGCAGCAGTTCGTTGATGCTCGTCTTGGCCCGCGTCTGCGCATCGACGCGCTTGACGATGACCGCGCAGTACAGGCTGTGGCTGCCGTTGGCCGCGGGCAGGTTGCCGCTGACGACGACCGAGCCGGCTGGAATCCGGCCATAGCTCACCTGGCCGGTCGCGCGGTCGTAGATCTTGGTGCTCTGGCTGATGTAGACGCCCATCGAGATGACCGAGTTCTCCTCGACGATCACGCCTTCGACGATTTCCGAGCGGGCACCGATGAAGCAGTTGTCCTCGATGATCGTCGGCTGGGCCTGCATCGGCTCGAGGACGCCGCCGATGCCGACGCCGCCCGAGAGGTGCACGTTTTTGCCGATCTGCGCGCACGAGCCGACGGTGACCCAGGTGTCGACCATCGTCCCTTCGTCGACGTAGGCGCCGATGTTGACGTAGCCCGGCATCAGGACGACGTTCTTGGCGAGGTACGCGCCGCGGCGAGCGACCGCGGGCGGAACGACGCGAACGCCGCTCGCGCGCAGCGCCGCTTCGCTGCCGGCCGAGAACTTCGGCTCGACCTTGTCGAAGTAGGCGAGCTCACCGCTTTGCATGAAGCGGTTCTCGCTCAGCCGAAAGCTCAGCAGCACCGCCTTTTTGACCCACTGATTGACGCTCCACTCGCCGATACCATGCCGCTCGGCGACGCGGATCTCGCCGGCATCGAGGCCGGCGATGACGGCCTCGACCGCGGCCCGGACCTCGGGGCTGTTGGCGGGGTCGAGCGAGGCGCGCCCTTCCCAGGCGAGATCGATGGTGCTCTGCAGCGACGAAGTCATGGGCGTGGTCGAGGGCGTTGGCATTGTAGGGAGCGGGCCCGCCCGGGCGCGGCAGCGGCAGCGCCGCCGCGCGGCACTATTGCCCAGATCAAGGTCGCATCGCCGGCGCGCCGGCGAGCGGCAGCACGACCGGCTCCGCTGGCGCCCAGCCGGCCTTGCGGTACTCGGCGATGACATTGGTCGTGATGCCGCCGCGCACGTTCCAGCGCGCGACGATGCGAACGAAGCGTGGCCTGGTCGCGGCGACGATGTCGTCGACGATCGTGTTCGTCACCTGCTCGTGGAAAGCGCCGACGTCGCGGTAGCTCCAGAAGTAGAGCTTCAGACTCTTCAGCTCGACGCACAGCGCGTCGGCGACCATGTCGATCGTGAAGTGGGCGAAGTCGGGCTGGCCGGTGAGCGGACAGTGGCAGGTGAATTCCGGGATCACGAACTGGATGACGTAGTCGCGGTCGCGGCTCGGATTGGCGAACGTGTCGAGCTGTCGGCTCGGTGCGCTCGGCGGCAGAGCCGGCGCGTTCCGGGTCGAGCCGAGCGTGTTCGGACGGGAGGTTCGGGCCATGCCGGATGAGAGCGTGTGCAGAGCACGCGCGCGCTCGGATCGAGGAGCTTGCGATGCTATCATCCGGGCGCTCCGCGCGTCCGCTCCGGCTGCGTTTTTCATAATCAAATCAAGGACTTAGGCCGGCGCCCATGCGTCTTCATTCGATCAAGCTCTCGGGCTTCAAGTCGTTCGTCGAGCCGACTCACTTCCAGCTCCCCGGCCAGCTCGTCGGCGTCGTCGGCCCGAACGGCTGCGGCAAATCCAACATCATCGATGCCGTCCGCTGGGTGCTCGGCGAAAGCAAGGCGAGCGAGCTTCGCGGCGAGTCGATGCAGGACGTGATCTTCAACGGCACGACCTTGCGCAAGCCCGCTGGCCGCGCCAGCGTCGAGCTCGCGTTCGACAACAGCGAGGCGCGTGCAGGCGGGCCGTGGAACCGCTTCGCCGAGATTGCGGTC
>DASXIP010000380.1:0-5527 GCA_036497875.1 Caldimonas sp. | reverse complement strand
CGCCGGCCGACGCCCAGCGCGTGATGTCGCAGGTGACGATCTATTTCGGCGTCGCTCCCGCGGTCGCGCCGATGGTGGGCGGCTTTCTGTTCGTGCACATCGGCTGGCAATCGATCTTCTGGCTGCTGACGGGCGTCGGCGTGGTCCTGTTCGCGCTCAACTGGAAGCTCCTGCCCGAGACGCTACACGAAACGCACAAGCAGCCGTTCAGGGTCAGCAACCTGATGCGCGGCTACTGGGCGCTGGCGAGCAATCCGCGCTTCCTGATGCTGGCACTCGCGAGCGGCATCCCGTTCAACGGCATGTTCCTCTACGTCCTCTCGGCGCCCGTGTTCCTGGGCGACATCCTCGGCCTCGGGCCGGCGCAGTTCTTCTGGTTTTTCGTCCTCACGATCGCCGGCATCATGAGCGGCGCTTTCGCCTCGGGGCGGATGGCCGGTCGCGTCAAGCCGAGCCGGCAGATCCGCTACGGTTTCGTCATCATGGCCGCAGTCGGTGTGCTCAACCTCGTCCTCAACCTCGCCTTCGCTCCGGCGGCATGGTGGGCGCTCGTGCCGCTCGCGCTCTACGCGTTCGGCTGGGCGATGATGGTTCCGGTCGTAACGCTGATGGTGCTCGATCTCGTTCCCGAGCGGCGCGGCATGGCCTCGTCGCTGCAGGCGTTCGTCGGCAGCACGGCGAACGGCTTCGTCGCCGGCGTGATCGCGCCGCTCGTCATGCACTCGGCGCTCGCGCTCGCCGCGACGTCGCTCGGCATAATGACGATCAGCGTCGTCTCGTGGCTGTGGGTCAAGCCCCATCTGCGTCCCACGCCGCCGCTGCCGGTCGTACCGGGTTGATCGCGCACGGGTTGCCGCGACGGCGTTCCGCGCCACAATCGGCCAATGCTCGTCCTCGTCGCCGGCCTCGTCCTGTTCCTCGGCATCCACAGCGTCTCGATCGTCGCTCCGGCATGGCGGCGCAGCATGGTGGCGCGCCTGGGCGCCGGGCCGTGGAAGGGCGTCTATTCACTGGCTTCGGCGATCGGGCTGACCCTCCTGATCGTCGGCTACGGCATCGCGCGCCAGTCGCCAGTCGTCCTCTATACGCCGCCTGCGGCGCTCCGTCACCTCGCGCTCGTTGTCATGCTGCCGGTGTTCCCGCTCTTCATCGCGGCATACGTTCCGGGGCGGATCAAGACGGCGGCCAAGCACCCGATGCTGCTCTCGGTCAAGTTCTGGGCGACGGCGCATCTGCTCGCAAACGGCACGCTCGCCGACGTGCTGTTGTTCGGCGCCTTTCTCGTCTGGGCGATCGCTGACCGGATCGCCGTCAAGCGACGCCCGGCCGCCGAAGCGCATGGCGTGCCAGCGGCACCGCGGGGAGCGGCCAACGATGCGATCGTCGTCGTCGTCGGCCTGATCGTCTACGCCGTCGTCCTGCTGTGGGGCCATCGCTGGCTGATCGGCGTCTCGCCGCTCGGCTGAGCGACGCACCAGCACCATGCTGTCGTTCGCGTCGAGGCTCGCGCCGCGCTTCGACGTCGCGCCCTACCGGCTGAGCGGCACGGTCTACGTGGCGCTCCTCAACCACCGCCGCTCGCTCGAGGCGCTCGGCGACGCCGTCGGCGCGCCGCCGTACCGCGGCGCGCCGACAGCCGTGGTGCTCGCGATCAAACCGCGCCACGCGCTCGTCGGCGCGGGCGAAGCGCTGCTGGTCGACGAGGGCGCACCGGAGCTTGCGATCGCCGCCTCGCTCGGCATCGTCATCGGCCGCACGGCGTGCGCGGTCACCGAACGCGATGCGCTCCAACACGTCGCCGGCTACCTCGTCGTCGCCGACGCGACGCTGCCGCATGCGTCGCACTACCGGCCGCAGATCCGGGCCATGGCGCGCGATGCGTCGTGTGTGCTCGGCGCCGAGGTCGTCGACTGCGACCGGATCAAAGACGCCGATGCGCTCGAGGTTCGCACCTACGTCGACGGCGCGCTCGCGGCGACGGCGAGCACCGCCGACCACGTCCGTCCGGTGGCACGACTGATCGCCGAGATCAGCGATTTCATGACCCTCGCGCCGGGCGACGTACTGCTCGCCGGCAGCGCGCCCGACGTGCCGCGCGTGCGTGCCGGCGCGCGCATCGTGATCGAGATCGAGCGCGTCGGTAGGCTCGAGGCGCGCGTCGCTGCCGCCGATCGGAGCGCTGCGTGAGACGGGCGCGCGTCGCCTACGCAGGTGCGATCCACGAGGCGACGCCGGCTGCGGGCGACGCGATCCGCCTCGCCGACGGTCGCGTCGTCGGCGAAGGCGAGGTCGTCTGGCTGCCGCCGTGCGAGGTCGGCACCGTGATCGCGCTCGGCCTCAACTACGCCGACCACGCGAAGGAACTCTCGCTGCAGGCGCAGGAGGAGCCGCTCGTTTTTCTCAAGGGCGCGGCATCGCTGCTCGGCCATCGCGGCGAGACGCGGCGGCCGGCGGACGCGACGTTCATGCACTACGAGTGCGAGCTTGCCGTCGTCATCGGCAAGCCCGCGCATCGCGTCGCGCGTGCGCGCGCGATGGAGCACATCGCCGGCTACACGATCGCGAACGACTACGCGGTGCGCGACTACCTCGAGAACTGGTATCGGCCGAACCTGCGCGTCAAGAGCCGCGACGGCGCGACCGTGCTCGGCCCGTGGCTCGTCGACGCGGGCGAGGTCGAGGCGCCGCCGCAGCGGGCACTGCGCACGTTCGTCAACGGCAAGCAGACGCAGGGCGGCCACACCCGCGATCTCGTTTTCGACGTCGCCTTCCTGATCGAATACCTGAGCGCGTTCATGACCCTCGACACCGGCGACGTGATCCTGACCGGGACGCCCGAGGGCGTCGTCAACGTCGACGTCGGCGACGAGGTGGCGTGCGAGATCGACGGTCTCGGCCGGCTCGTCAACCGGATCGTCGGCGATGCCGCCTTCGCCAGGGCGGTCGATGTCGAGGACGAGGGGCAGCGAAGGAAAGGCGCATGAGAGTCGAGCATCTGATCGGCGGCAAGGCGGTGGCGAGCAGGAGCTACTTCGAGACGATCGACCCGGCGACGCAGGACGTCCTCGCCGAGGTCGCGCGCGGCGGCGCGGCCGAGATCGGCGCTGCGGTCGCCGCGGCGAAGGCGGCGTTTCCCGCCTGGGCGCGCACCCCTGCGGCCGAGCGCGCGCGGCTCATGCGAAGACTCGGCGACCTGATCGCCGCGAACGTGCCGCAGCTTTCCGAGACCGAGACGCGCGACACCGGTCAGGTGATCGCCCAGACGAGAAAGCAGCTCGTTCCGCGCGCCGCCGAGAACTTCCACTACTTCGCCGAGATCTGCACCCGCGTCGACGGCCAGACATATCCGACGCCGACGCACCTCAACTACACGCTGTTCCAGCCGGTCGGCGTGTGCGCGCTGATCTCGCCCTGGAACGTGCCGTTCATGACGGCGACGTGGAAGGTCGCGCCGTGCCTCGCGCTCGGCAACACCGCGGTGCTGAAGATGAGCGAGCTGTCGCCGCTGACGGCGGCGCGCCGGGGCGAGATCGCGCTCGAGGCCGGCATCCCGGCCGGCGTCCTCAATGTTGTCCACGGCTTCGGCGGCGAGGCCGGCGAGTCGCTGGTCGCGCACCCCGACGTGCGCGCGATCTCGTTCACCGGCTCGACGCGGACCGGCAACCGCATCGTCCAGACCGCGGGCCTGAAGAAGTTCTCGATGGAGCTCGGCGGCAAGAGCCCGTTCGTCGTCTTCGCCGATGCCGACCTCGAGCGCGCGCTCGACGCCGCGGTCTTCATGATCTTCTCGAACAACGGCGAGCGCTGCACCGCGGGATCGCGGATCCTCGTCGAGCGATCGATCCTGGCCGAGTTCTCGGCCCGCTTCGTCGAGCGCGCGCGGCGGATCCGCGTCGGCGACCCGCTCGACGAGAAGACGATCGTCGGGCCGATGATCAGCCGCGGCCATCTCGAGAAGGTGCGCAGCTACATCGCGCTCGGCGGCGAGGAGGGCGCGACGCTGCTCTGCGGCGGTCTCGGCATGCCCGACGTTCCCGCCGCGCAGCGCGCCGGCAACTACGTGCTGCCGACGGTGTTCGGCGACGTCGACAACCGGATGCGGATCGCGCAGGAAGAGATCTTCGGGCCGGTTGCATGTCTGATCGGCTTCGACGACGAGGCCGACGCGGTCGCGCAGGCGAACGACATCGCCTATGGCCTGTCGAGCTATGTTTGGACGAAGGACCTCGGCCGCGCCCACCGCGTCGCTGCGGCGGTCGAGGCGGGAATGTGCTTCGTCAACAGCCAGAACGTGCGCGACCTGCGGCAGCCGTTCGGCGGCACCAAGGCGTCGGGCACCGGCCGCGAGGGCGGGAGCTGGAGCTTCGAGGTGTTCTGCGAGCCGAAGAACGTCTGCGTCTCGATCACCGACCACCACATCCCACGCTGGGGCGCGTGATGAGCCTCTACGGTACGCAGAAGCTCCTGTTTCACCTCAACCGCGACCCCGCGGTGCAGAAGCGCTATCGCGAGGAGCTGCCGGCTCTGCTCGACGCCTACGAGCTCGACGCCGAGGAGCGCGAGGCGATCCTGGCGGGAGACATCGGCAAGCTCTACGTGCTCGGCTCGAACGGCCAGCTGCTGATGCACTTCGCGGCGTTGCTCGGCATGCCTTGGGCCGACTACATCGAGGCGATGCGCGAGGGCGTCCGCCGTCACGGCCCGGTGCGCGCCGGCATCTACGCGATGACGACCGCGACCGACCAGAAGGTCGCCGGGGTCTGACGGGGAACGCACCGTGAGCCTCGTCTTCGCTGCTGTCTGCAGCCACGCGCCCGGGATCACCGGTCGCGCCCATCTCGCCGATCCGGCGCTGACGGACGCGCTGCACGCCGAGCTGCATCGCCTCGGCGACTCGTTGCGCGAAGCGCGGCCCGAGGCGCTGATCGTCATCGCCGCCGAGCACTTCGCGAACTTCTTCATGGACAACATGCCGGCCTACGCGATCGGCATGGCCGACCACTACGAAGGCCCGATCGAGGACCCGGGCTGGCTCGGCATCGCGAGAACGCGCATCCCCGGCAACGCCGCGCTCTCGCGACGGCTGATCGGCGACGTCATGCGCGACGTCGACGTCGCGTTCGCCGAGGAATGGAAGTTCGACCACGGCATCATGGTGCCGCTCCATTTCCTGACCCCGACGTTCGACCTGCCCGTGATCCCGGCCAACATCAACTGCCAGGGGCCGCCGCTGACGCCGCTGCCCCGCACGTGGGCGTTCGGTGAGGCGCTGCGGCGCGCCTGCGATGCGGCGCCCGAGAGGATCGCGCTGGTCGGCACCGGCGGCATCTCGCATTGGCCGGCGACGCCCGACTCGGGAAAAATCAACGAGGCGTGGGACCTCGAGTTCCTCGCCCGCTGGGCGCGCAACGACCGCGCCGCTCTGCTCGACTACAGCGACGAGCAGACCTACCGCGAAGCCGGCCAGGGCGGCTTCGAGATCCGCACCTTCATCGCCGTCGCCGCCGCCGCACGCGGCCAGGGCGAC
>DASXIP010000379.1:0-2711 GCA_036497875.1 Caldimonas sp. | reverse complement strand
GCCGACGGCGTCCTGCTGACGTGCGAGCCCGCGTCGGTGCTGCCGCTCGCGCAGCGCTACTTCCTCTTTTGATGCGGCCACGCGCCGCACGCGCATGTCGTCGCTGCTCGTCGCCAGCAAGCTGATCGCCGGCGGCCGCGGCCTCGCACCGGCGCTGCTCGGCCGCGCAGCAACGCTGACACTCGACTGGGACACGCGCCAGAAGAGCCGCTTCGACGCCGTCGATTCGGGCGGCCGTCGGATCGGCGTCTTTCTGGCGCGCGGCGCAATCGTCCGCGGCGGCGACGTGCTCGTCGCCGAGGACGGCACGCTGATCGTCGTTCAGGCGCTCGCGCAGGCGGTGCTCATCGTCACCGCGTCGCAAGCGTCGAGCGACCCGCGGCTCGACCTGCTGCGCGCCGCCTACCACCTCGGCAATCGCCACGTCCCGCTCGAGGTGCGCGCCGATCGACTCGTCCTCGAGCCCGACCACGTCCTCGCCGAATTGCTCGCGCGGATGGGCCTGGACGTCGTCGCGACGACCGGCCCGTTCGAGCCCGAAGGAGGTGCCTACGATGCCGCGACGGCGGCTGCGCACACGCATGCGAGTGACGTGGATGGGCACGAACACGGTGAGCATCACCGCCACGCACGGCACGGGCCTGGGCGGTGAGTGCCGCACGACGTACCGATCGACCATCGCCGCGCATGGCGCAGCGCCAGCGCGGCATCGTCGGCCGACGACGCGACGCAGACCCGCCGCTCGGCATCTCGGCCCTGCTGCAGCTGATCCGTCTGGCGTCGCCGAGCCTGCCGGTCGGCGGCTTCAGCTATTCGGAGGGCATCGAAGCGGCGGTCGAAGCGTCACTCGTGCGCGACGAGGCAAGTGCACGGTCGTGGCTGCTCGACCAACTCGAGCTCGGCATCGGTCGCAGCGAGCTGCCGGTGACGGCGCGCGCGCTCGCAGCGTGGCGGCGCGACGACCGCGAAGCCGTCGCCGCCTGGAACGACTGGTTCGCGACGACGCGCGAAACGAGCGAGCTGCGCCGCCAGGGCGAGCAGATGGGACGCTCGCTCGCCATCTGGCTGCGCCAACGCGACGCCGGCGACGTGCGCGTCGCCGCCCTTGAAGCGCTGGCGCCGGCGCCGACCTGGCCGATCGCGTTCGCGCTCGCCGCCGCCGACAGCGGGGCGGCGCCGCGCGCCGTGCTCGCGACCTTGGCCGCCGGCTGGGCCGAGAACGCAACGCAGGCGGCGCTGAAGGCGGTGCCGCTTGGCCAGGCGGCGGCGCAACGCATCCTCGCCGCGCTCAGCGCCGCGATTCCCGCAGCGGTCGATCGCGCGCTGCGCATGTCGGCCGGGCAGATGCAGGCGTTCGCACCGATGCTCGCGATCCTGTCGGCGCGGCATGAGGAGCAGTATTCGCGCCTGTTCCGCTCGTGATCGTTCCCATCAATGCTTTCGCCACCACCACGATGAGACGCCTGCACGATATTCCCCGCCGCACGCGCGCCCTGCCGCCGCTGCGTGTCGGCGTCGGCGGCCCGGTCGGCTCCGGCAAGACGACGCTCGTCGAGATGCTTTGCAAGACGATGCGCGATCGCTACGACCTCGTCGTCGTCACCAACGACATCTACACCAAGGAAGACCAGCGCCTGCTGACGGTCGCCGGCGCGCTCGACGCCGAGCGCATCATGGGCGTCGAGACCGGCGGCTGCCCGCACACCGCGATCCGCGAGGACGCGTCGATCAACCTCGAGGCGATCGACCGCATGCTGGCAAAGTTCCCCGACGCCGACATCGTCTTCGTCGAGAGCGGCGGCGACAACCTCGCAGCGACGTTCAGCCCCGAGCTTTCGGACCTGACGATCTACGTCATCGACGTCGCCGCGGGCGAGAAGATTCCGCGAAAAGGCGGCCCTGGGATCACGAAGAGCGATCTGTTCGTCATCAACAAGACCGACCTCGCGCCGCACGTCGGCGCCAGCCTCGACGTGATGCGCGCCGACACGCTGCGCATGCGCGGCACCAAGCCCTTCGTGATGACCAACCTGAAGACGCGCGCCGGCCTCGCCGAGGTGATCGCGTTCATCGAGCAGCGCGGCATGCTGCAGCCGGCGCCCGCGGCGCCCGGCTGACCCGGTTCAGGGGCGGCATCGCGCCGCCGGCGTCATGGCCGAAGGGCATGTTCCGACCGACGATCGGCGCGCCGCGCTGCGTCGCACTCCGCAGAATTTCGACCTGCTCGAGCGAGGACGTCGATGGGCTTCACCGTGCTCTTCCTGTTGCTGCTGGCGACCGCGGGGTGGTGGTTGCACAGCCGCTGGTCCGCGCTGCGCGACGCGCAGGCGGCGCGCCGCGAGGCAGAGCTGATGATCGTCTTCGAGGCGCGCTCGAGAGCGGGCGCGAAGCCCGTCGCCGCGACGCCGGCACCGAGCGACTTCTATCCGACGCTGCCCGAGCACGACGCCACCGGCACGGCTCCGCCGGTCGGTGCGATGCAGCCGGCACGCCAGCAGCGCGCCGACTGATCGGGTTACAGGAAACGACCCCGCTGCGCGGGGCCGGCACGGGCTTCGACCCGCTCGCGGTCGCCGGTTCAGGTCACCACCAGCTGCACCGGACGCTGAGTCGTTCCCCAGGAGAAGTCGACCTCGACGCGCGGCTCGAACTCGATGCTGGCGCAGACGCACGGCGACGCAGCAACGACCGGGACGACATGCGCGAACACG
>DASXIP010000378.1:0-1813 GCA_036497875.1 Caldimonas sp. | reverse complement strand
GGCGCGGCGGAACGCCGTTGCCGGGCGAGCTGTTCGAGCTGTTCCCGGTCCTCAAGCAGATGCTGAACCGGCGCGGCGGCGATCTTTCCGGCGGCCAGCAGCAGCAGCTCGCGATCGCGCGCGCGCTCGCCGCGGCGCCGAGCCTGCTCGTCCTCGACGAGCCGACCGAAGGCATCCAGCCGTCGATCATCAAGGACATCGGCCGCGTCATCCGTACCCTCGCCGACACCGGCCTTGCGGTCGACGGCAGGCGGCAGCGGATGGCGATCGTCCTCGTCGAGCAGTTCTACGACTTCGCCGCCGAGCTCGCCGACCGCTATCTCGTCATGGAGCGCGGCGAAGTCGTCCAGAGCGGCCGTGGCGCCGACATGCGCGCCGAGGGCGTCCGCGCCCGGATGTCGATCTAGACGCGCGGCGGCGCGGGCCACGCGGTCGCCGGGCGTCGCCGCGAGCGCGGCCACAATGCGGTCCCGGCCGCGGCTGCACGAGAGCTCCCGATGATCACCGTTCATCACCTCAACAACTCGCGCTCGCAGCGCGTTCTCTGGCTGCTCGAGGAACTCGGCGTGCCGTACGAGATCAAGAAGTACGAGCGCGACGCCAAGACGATGCTCGCGCCGGCCGAGCTCACGCGCGTGCACCCGCTCGGCAAGTCGCCCGTCGTCACCGACGACGGCGCCACGCTCGCCGAATCAGGCGCGATCATCGAGTATCTGCTCGACAAGTACAGCGCCGGGCTGCTGCGGCCGCCGGCGGGGACCGACGATCGGCGGCGCTTCACCTACTGGCTTCACTTCGCCGAAGGCTCGGCGATGCCGCCGTTGTTGCTGAAGCTGATCTTCGACCGCATCGAGTCGGGGCCGATGCCGTTCTTCGTCAAGCCGGTCGCGCGCGGCATCTCGCGCAAGGTGAAGGGGCTGATGATCGAGCCGAACCTGAAGCGGCAGCTCGATTTCATGGAGAGCGAGCTCGCCCGCAGCGAATGGTTCGCAGGCAACGCGTTCAGCGCCGCCGACATCCAGATGAGCTTTCCGGTCGAGGCGGCGCAGCAGCGTGCCGGCCTCGACGCGAGCCGGCCGAAGCTGCTCGAGTTCCTGAAGAAGATCCACGCCCGCCCTGCCTACCAGCGCGCACTCGAGCGCGGCGGGCCCTACAGCTTCGCGCGCGACTGAGCGGCGCTCAGCGCGCCGGCGGGTCGGCGGCGGTCGGCGGCGGATCGAAGCGCGCGGCCGGGCGCAGCGTTCGCGTGCCGTCGCGCTGCGGCCTGGTGCCGCCGGCGCCGTCGCCCAGGACCGTGCTCGCCAGCGTCGTCGGCGGCGGCGTGGCGGGCGCCGTCCGCGCGTCGAGGACCGCGAGCGAAGGGCTCTTGATCGATCTGGCGAAGGTGACGACGGTGCGCGACGGATCGAATGGCAGCTGCTGGTTCGGGTCGGCGCCGTGCGAGAGCAGGAAGCTCACCATCTCGGGCTGGGCCGCCGGGTCGGCGAGGTAGCCGGGCAAGAGCACGCGCTGCAGCGGCACCCACGACATCTGCGCGTTGCGGCTCGGCGGCGCCAGGTTCGCGAGCTGCGGCAGCTCGTACAGCCACCACTCGAGCGCGGCCCAGTTGGCGGTGCGCAGCGCTTCCTCGAAGCCACTCGGCAGGGCGCCGTCGTAGTGGTCGAGCGCCGCATTCGGCGAGTGGCCGGCGGTCTGCAGCTCATGGCCGAATCGCGACACCAGCATTTCCGGATCGAGCGCCTCGAGCGGGCTGAACGACAGCGTTCCCGGCTGCAGCGCGCCGCGGTCGAGCCAGCCGACGAGGACGCGGTCG
>DASXIP010000377.1:0-6099 GCA_036497875.1 Caldimonas sp. | reverse complement strand
CGCTCGCCGCGACCGGACGTCTCGATGACGATCGGCACCATGCCCAGACCTTCGGTTCCCAGCGCGCTCATAGACGTCCTGCTCTCTTCAAAATGGAATCGGAATCGGCGACAGATCGGTGCCGATTATGGGCGCGCAAGGGCGCCCATCGGTGGGCGCCCTGCCCGTTCGGACAGCGCCTGCTCAGCCGGCCATCAAGGCATCGAACGGCACTTCCTTCGCGGTCGCCCTGGCGCGCTCGAGGACGTAGGCGGCGACGTTGTTCTCGACCACCATCGCCTCGACCTCGGCCATCCGGTTGCGGTCGCTCAGGTACCAGCGCATGACCTCGCCCGGCTTCTCGTAGCTCTGCGCGAGCTCCTCGATGTGCGCCTGCAGCTGCTCGGGCCTGGCCTGCAGGTTCTGGCTGCGGACGAGCTCGGCGACGACGAGGCCGAGGCGGACGCGCCGTTCAGCCTGCTCCTGGAACACCTCGGCCGGGATCGGCGCCGTGTCGGCGTCCTTCATGCCGCGCTTCTTCAGGTCGGCGCGCATCTGCTCGACCATCCGCTCGGTCTCGCCGGCGACGAGCGACTTCGGCACCTCGAGCTCGGCCGTCTTCACCAGCGCGTCCATCACGCTCGCCTTGTTGCGTGCCTGGACGCGGAACTTGACCTCGCGCTCGAGGTTCTTGCGCACGTCGGCACGCAACGCCTCGACCGTTCCGCCGGCGGTGCCGAGCGCCTTCGCGAACGCCTCGTCGACGGCCGGCAGATGCTGCGCCTCGATCTTCCGGACAGTGACGGTGAAATCGGCTTCCTTGCCGGCGACGTCCTTGCTCTGGTAGTCGGCCGGAAACTGGAGCGGAAAGGTCTTCGACTCGCCGGCCTTCATGCCGCGCACCGCGCTGTCGAACTGCGGCAGCATCTGCCCTTCGCCGATCACGAACTGGAAGCCCTCGGCCTTGCCGCCTTCGAATGGCACGCCGTCGACGCTGCCGGCGAAATCGATCGTGACGCGATCGCTCTCGGCGGCGCCCTCGGCAGCGGGGCGCTGCTGGAAAGTCCGCCGCTGCTTCCGCAGGATCTCGATCGTCTTGTCGACCGCTTCGTCGCTGACCTCGGTCGTGACGCGCTCGACCTCGGCCTGGCTCAGATCGCCGAGCTTGACTTCGGGATAGACCTCGAACGTCGCGTCGAACGCGACCTCGCCCTCCGGCGCCTCGGTCTTTTCGGTGATCCGCGGAGCGCCGGCGACGCGCAGCTTGGCCTCGTTGACGACGTCGTTGAAGACCTGGCCGACCTTGTCGTTCAGCACCTCGCTGTGGACCGAATAGCCATAGCGCTGGGCGACCACGCTCATCGGCACCTTGCCCGGCCGGAAGCCGTCGGCGCGGACGGTGCGAGACAGGCGTCGCAGGCGCGACTCGACCTCGGACGCGATCGCCGCCGCGGGAAGCGTGAGCGTGATGCGTCGCTCGAGCTTGTCGAGCGTTTCAACGTGAACGGACATGGTGTTCCTGCTGTTGGTCTTTGATGAGCTTTGGTGCGCGGGGTCGGACTCGAACCGACACGCCGGTGAAGGCGTCAGGACCTAAACCTGGTGCGTCTACCAATTTCGCCACCCGCGCTGAGACGGCCGGCGACGTCCAAGCGGGCCTCGGAGGGCCGCGAACGGCCGCTGACCGTGGCTCTAGTTTACCCGGGGAGACCGCGCCGCTCGCCATGAAGGGCGCGCGGCATGGAGAATCGGCGTCGGTGAGCGTCGACCACTACGAGAACTTTCCGGTTGCCTCCTGGCTCTGTCCAGCCGAGCTTCGGCCGCCGATCACCGCGATCTACCACTTCGCGCGCGTGGCCGACGACATCGCCGACGAAGGTGACGCGGCCGCCGAGGCGCGCGTCGACGAGCTAGCCGCATTCCGCGCCGACCTGCTCGCGGTGGCTGCAGGCGCAGCACCGTCGCCGCGCTGGCCCCACGTGTTCGGCCCGCTCGCCGAGGCGATCGCGCGGTACGGTTTGTCGACCGCGCTGCTCTCGGACCTGCTCGACGCCTTCATCGCCGACGCCGTGCAGACGCGCTACGCCGATCGCGCCGGGTTGCTCGACTATTGCCGCCGCTCGGCCAATCCGATCGGCCGGTTGCTGCTCCACCTGTACGGCATCGACGATCCGCCGTCGCTGGCCCGGTCCGATACGATCTGCAGCGCGCTCCAGCTGGCGAACTTCTGGCAGGACCTCGGCGTCGACGCCGCGCGTGGCCGGATTTACGTGCCCGCGGCCGATGCGCGGCGCCACGGCGTCACGCTCGAGGATCTGCTCGCCCGCCGCGACAGCGAGCGTGCCCATGGCCTCGTCACGGAGCTCGTTGCCTGGACCCGGGGGCTGATGCTGGCGGGAGTGCCGCTCGTCCACGCGGTCCCGGGACGCGCCGGCTGGGAGCTTCGCTTCGTCGTCCAGGGCGGCTTCAGGATTCTCGAGAAGGTCGACCGCCTGCGTGGCGCAACCCTTACCGCCCGGCCGACGATCGGCACGGGCGACATTCCTCTTCTCGCCTGGCGCGTGTTGACGATGCGACCGCTGCGCGGCACCGCGGCGGCACCCGCGCCGCACGCCGGACGGCGCTAGTTGCTGCCGTGACGCCGGAGCAGTACGTCCAGGAGAAGGCAGCCGCGAGCGGCTCGAGCTTCTACTACGCCTTTCTCTTCCTCGCGCCGCCGCGGCGCGCAGCGATCACGGCTTTCTATGCGTTCTGCCGCGAGGTCGACGACGTCGCCGACGATGCCAGCGACCCGGGCGTTGCCGCGACCAAGCTTGCGTGGTGGCGCAGCGAGGTCGTTGCGACCTTCGCCGGCCGGCCGTCGCACCCGGCGATGCACGCGCTGCTGCCACACGTGAAGAGCTACGGCATCGAGCTGACGCACCTGCTGGCCGTGATCGAAGGCTGCCAGATGGACATCGACCAGTCGCGCTACCTCGACTTCGCCGGGCTTGCGCGCTACTGCGACCTCGTCGCCGGTGTCGTCGGCGAAGTCGCGGCGAACATCTTCGGGCGAACGCTCGCGACGACCGTCGACTACGCGCACCGGCTCGGGCTCGCGATGCAGCTCACCAACATCATCCGCGACGTCGGCGACGACGCGCGCCGCGGCCGGATCTACCTGCCGGTGAGCGAGCTGCAGCAGTTCGACGTCAAGGCCGCCGAGATCCTCGAGCGTCGCTACAGCGACCGCTTCTTCGCCCTGATGCGCTATCAGGCCTTGCGCGCCCACCGCAGCTACGACGAAGCGATGGCGCTGCTCGGCGACGCCGACCGCCGATCACAAAAGCCCGGCCTCATGATGGCCAATATCTACCGCACGCTGCTGCGCGAGATCGAGGCTGCCGACTTCGCCGTGCTGCACCAGCGCATCGCGCTGACGCCGATCCGCAAGCTCTGGATCGCGATGCAGACCAACTGGCGGGGGCGCTAACCGGTGGCTAAAGGAAGCGAGCCGCGCCGGCTCGAGATCGCGATCCTCGGCGCCGGCTGGGCCGGGCTCGCCGCCGCGGTCGAGGCAACGCTGGCGGGCGCGCACGTCAGCCTGTTCGAGATGGCGCCCGCCGCCGGCGGGCGCGCCCGGGAAGTCGCCTGGCACGGCCGCGTGCTCGACAACGGCTCGCACATCTGCATCGGCGCCTATGTCGAGACCTTGCGCCTGCTGCGCGTCGTCGGCGTCGATGAAGCGGTGGTGTTCGACCGCCGGCCGTTGACGCTCGTCGACTGCACTGGTCGAGGCCTGCGAATGCGGCCGGGATCGCCGATCCCTGCCTTCGTGCTGGCGGTCCTCGGCCGGCGCGGCTGGTCGCTCCGCGAGCGCGTTGCCCTGCTCGCGATCGCGGCCTGCTGGCGGCGCACCGGCTTTCGCTGCGCCCCGGCCGATACGGTCGCCGGCCTGACGGCATCGCTGCCGCCGGCAGTGCGGTCCGAGTTCATCGACCCGCTCTGCATCGCCGCGCTCAACACCCCGGCCGCCGAGGCGAGCGGCAGTGTCTTCCTGCGCGTCCTTCAGACGGCGCTCGCGGGGACCGTCGGCGGCGCCGACATGCTGCTGCCGCGCCTGCCGCTCGGCCAGGTGCTGCCGGTGCCGGCGCTGGCCTGGCTCGAGCGTGCCGGCGCGAAGATCTGCCTCGGCCATCGCGTCGACCGCATCGCGCAGGTCGACGGTGCCTGGTGCGTCGACGGCGAGCGGTTCGACGGCGTCGCCGTCGCCGCGAGCGCGGCCGAGACGGCGAGGCTCGTCGGCCCGCACGCTCAGGAGTGGGCAGCACGCGCGCTGGCGCTTCGCCACCAGCCGATCGCGACGGTGTATGCGCTGAGCGCATCGTGCCGGCTTCCGGAGCCGCTCGTCGCCTTGCGCGCCGACGCGGCTCGGCCGGCGCAGTTCGTGTTCGACCTCGGCCAGCTCGGTCGCGAACCGGGGCTGCTCGCGTTCGTCATCAGCGGCGCCGCTGCCTGGGTCGAGCGCGGTGCGTCGGCGACCGAGGCGGCGACACTCGCCCAGGCGAGCGAGCAACTCGCCGCAGCGCTGCACGAGCCGCTGCATGCCATTGGCACCATCGTCGAGAAGCGGGCGACGTTCGCCTGCGTCCCTAACCTGGCGAGACCACCGATGGCCGTGACGCCGGGGCTGGTCGCCTGCGGCGACTACATCGACGGTCCGTTCCCGGCGACTCTGGAAGGCGCCGTGCGCAGTGGCATCGCCGCAGCGCGCGCGCTGGTGCCGCGATCAAGCGAAAATCCCGCGCGAGGCGCCGGATGAAGAAGAAGAGCGAAGAGCGAACCATCACGATCCAGGTGCTCGAGCGCGCGTTCGGGCTGCTCGACCTGCTGGCGTCGCATCGGGAGCCGATCGCGCTGAAGGCAATCAGCGAGCAGAGCGGATTGCACCCGTCGACCGCGCACCGGATCCTGAACGACCTCACGATCGGCCGCTACGTCGACCGGCCCGAGCCTGGCAGCTATCGGCTCGGCATGCGACTGCTCGAGCTCGGCAACCTCGTCAAGGCGCGACTCGACGTCCGCGACGCGGCCCTCGGCCCGATGCGCGAGCTGCACAAGCTGACCCACCAGCCGGTCAATCTGTCGATGCGCCAGGGCGACGAGATCGTCTACGTCGAGCGCACCTACAGCGAGCGCTCCGGGATGCAGGTCGTGCGCGCAGTCGGCGGCCGCGCTCCGCTGCATCTGACGTCGGTCGGCAAGCTCTTCCTTGCCAACGACGATTCGCAGCGCGTCCGCGCCTACGCCGCCCGGACCGGCCTCGCGGGCCATACGCGCAACAGCATCACCGATCTGTCGCGCCTCGAACGGGAGCTGGCGCGCGTCAGCCAGTACGGCACGGCGCGCGACGACGAGGAGCTCGAGCTCGGCGTCCGCTGCATGGCGGCGGGCATCCTCGACGACCAAGGAAAGCTGGTCGCGGGGCTCTCGATCTCGGCGCCGGCGGACCGCCTCGAGGAATCCTGGCTTGAACGCCTCCGTGCGACCGCAGCGCAAATCTCGGCGAGCCTCGGCCACCGAAGCTGAGCGATGGACGCTACCGATCGGCGGCAGCGACGTGCTGTCAGAGCGGCGGCTTGTGGCTGTCGGCGGCAGCCGCCGAGCCCGGCATCGTGGCCGTGACCCAGCGCCGGACGCGCTCGGCGTCGCCGATCCGCGAGTACTTCCCCGCCGAGTCCAGGAAGACCATGATCAGGTGGCGCCCGGCGAGCTTGGCCTGCATCACCAGGCAGCGCCCGGCTTCGGAGATGTAGCCGGTCTTCTGCAGCCCGATGTCCCACTCGGGGCTCTTCACCAGCCCGTTGGTGTTACGGAACTGGACCGGACGGTTGCCGACCTCGACCATGTACTCGGGCGACGTCGACAGCTCGCGGATGAGCGGGACTTCGTGCGCCGCCTTGACGAGCGTCGCCAGGTCGCGTGCGCTCGACTGGTTGGCGCTTGACAGCCCCGTCGGCTCGACGTAGCGGGTGTCGTTCATGCCGAGCGCGCGTGCCTTCTGGTTCATCGCGGCGACGAACGCCGGCAACCCGCCAGGATAGTTGCGGCCGAGCGCGTTTGCCGCCCGGTTCTCCGACG
>DASXIP010000376.1:0-3616 GCA_036497875.1 Caldimonas sp. | reverse complement strand
TGCCGCGCTCCTGCTGATGGTGATCGGCTGCATCGCGACACCGTTCGTCGCTCGGCAGGGAACGATCGGGACACCGAACGCGCTGTACCGCGAGTTCGCGCTGTGGCTGGCGGCCGCCCTCGCGCTCGGCCTGGTCGGCTTCGCGATCGCCTGGCGCCTCAGCTCCCGATCGTCCATGCGAAGCATCGCCGCCTACGCGCTGACGTTCTTTGCGTTCGTGACGATCGGCCTGCGCGGCCACGAGACCTTCGGGCTGAACAGCTCCGGTGCTCTCCTCGCCGCCAAGGTTGCGCCGCTCCTGAACGAGACCATGCCGCTGTACGGAGTTCGGCTGGTCGATCACACGCTGCCGTTCTACCTGCATCACGTGCTGACGCCGGTGGAGACGCCGGGCGAGCTCGAGTTCGGCGTCGGCCAGGAGCCCGGCAAGTGGCTGCCGACCGTCGACGCCTTCGTTCACGAATGGACGTCGGGCCGGCGCGCCGTGGCGGTGATGTCCCATCCGACCTACGACGGGCTGCGTTCGCGCCAGCTGCCGATGGTCGTCGTCGGCGACGACGTCAGGCGTGTCGTTGTCGCCAACTTCGAAAGCCCGGACCGATGAAGCTGCAGACGTTTCTGATCCTCCTCGCTGGTGTGCTGCTCAACGCAGGCGCCCAGCTGCTCCTGAAGGCGGGCGTCAAGCCGCTGGGCGCGATCGGCGGCGCGCCGGGAACCCTGCTCCCAGCGCTCGCGAGCGCGTTCACTCGCGGGCCGGTGCTCGCGGGGCTCGCCTGCTACGTGATCAGCGTGGCCGTCTGGCTGGTCGCGCTCTCGCGAGTCGACGTGTCGATGGCGTATCCGATGCTCTCGCTCGGCTACGTCGTCAACGCGATCGCTGCCTGGTGGCTGTTCGGCGAGGCCGTCGGCGCTGCCCGCTTCGGCGGCATCGCTCTCATCCTGCTCGGCGTCCTGATCGTGGCGCGCAGCTGAATCGCAAAGCCATGGCAGACGCTGCGCTTCTTCCCTTCACCCGGCCGACCATCGATCCGGAGACGATCGCCGCGGTCGGCGCTGTCCTCGCGTCCGGCTGGATCACGTCGGGGCCGCGGGTGCTCGAGTTCGAGTCGCAGCTGTCGCAGCTGTTCGGCGGTCGTCCCGTGCGCGCACTGGCGAACGGCACCGCGACGCTCGAGGTCGCGCTGCGCGCCGCCGGAATCGGGCCCGGCGATGAAGTGATCACATCGCCGATCACGTGGGTCGCCACCGCCAACGTGATCGTCGCGGTCGGCGCCCGTCCGGTGTTCGTCGAGGTCGATCCGCGCACGCGCAACATGGACCTCACGGCGACGGAGGCGGCGATCACGCCGCGCACGCGCGCCCTGATGCCGGTCTATCTCGCCGGGGTGCCGACGCCGATGGACGAGCTGTACCGGATCGCGCGCGCACACGAGCTGCGGGTCATCGAGGACGCTGCGCAGGCGATCGATTCGCGCTGGCAAGGTCGTCGCATCGGCAGCTTCGGTGACTTGATCAGTTTCAGCTTCCAGGCGAACAAGAACATCACCTGTGCGGAGGGCGGCTGCCTGGTGGTGAACTCTGCCGCCGAAGCCGAGCGCGTCGAGCGCCTTCGCCTGCAAGGCGTCGTGCGAACCGGCGCCGACGGCATGGAGGTCGAGTATCCGGGCGGCAAGTTCAACCTGACCGACATCAACGCGACCATCGGCCTGCACCAGCTCCGGCGGCTCGACGAGATCACGCGCCGCCGCGCCGAGCTCGCGGCGCTCTACTTCGAAGCCGCCGAGCGCTTCGGCCTCGAGGCGCTCGGCATCGAGCTGCCGCAGCGGCTGCCGCCACCGGGGGCAACGACCAACTGGCACATGTTCCAGGTCCTGCTTCCCGCGAAACGGCTGAACGGCGGCCGCGCCGCGGTGATGAACGCGATGCGCGAGGCGGGGATCGGCACCGGAGTGCACTATCCGGCCGTGCACCTCTTCTCCTTCTATCGCCAGCAGGGTTGGCGCGACGGGATGCTGCCCGACGCCGAGCGCGTCGGCCGCAGCATCCTGACCCTGCCGTTGTTTCCGGCGATGCAGGACGACGACGTCGAGCGCGTCTGCGCCAGCCTCGCGGCGGCGTGCCGGAGCGTGCTGTCATGAACGCGCCGCAGATCTCGATCGTGATCCCCGTCTACAACGAAGAGGCGGTGCTGCCGGCGCTGATCGGCCGCATCTACGGCGTCCTCGACGCGATGAACGAGCCTTACGAGATCGTCTTCGTCAACGACGGCAGCGTCGATCGTTCCGCGCACATCCTCACCGAGCAGTTCCATCAGCGTCCCGATGTGACGCGGGTCGTTCTCTTCAACGGCAACTTCGGCCAGCACATGGCGATCCTCGCCGGCTTCGCCCACGTCCGCGGTCAGATCGCGATCACCCTGGACGCCGATCTGCAGAATCCGCCCGAAGAGATCCCGCGCCTCGTCGCGGCCGTGCGTGCCGGGCACGACTACGTCGGCACGTATCGGCGTGAGCGTCAGGACACCTTCTTCAGGCGCTCGGCGTCGCGCGTGATCAACGCGCTGCGTGAACGCACCACGCACATCCACATGACCGATCAAGGGTGCATGCTGCGCGCCTATGACCGCTCGCTGATCGAGACGATCAACGCCTGTCGCGAGGTGAACACCTTCATCCCGGCGCTGGCGTACACCTTCGCCGCGACACCGACCGAGATCGAGGTGGCGCACGAGCCTCGCCACGCCGGCGAGTCGAAATACTCGCTGTACGGCCTGATCCGCCTGAACTTCGATCTGGTGACCGGCTTTTCGATCATCCCCCTGCAATGGTTCTCGCTCATCGGCACGGTGCTCTCGCTGCTCTCGGGAGCGCTGTTCGTGCTCCTGCTGGTGCGTCGATTCGTCCTCGGGGCCGAAGTCGAAGGCGTCTTCACGCTGTTCGCGCTGCAGTTCTTCCTGACCGGCATCATGCTGTTCGGCATCGGCCTGATGGGCGAATACGTGGGGCGGATCCAGCAGGAGGTGCGGCGGCGGCCGCGCTATCGCATCACCGCGGTCCTCGAGAGCTCGGCCACCGCCGCCCTCGAGAACCCGGCCACGGCGCTGCTCGAAAGCTCTGGCACGGCGCTGCGCGAGAGCTCTGGCACGGCGCTGCGCGAGAGCTCCGACCCGGCGAAGGAGGCCAGCGCGTGAGGGCGGTCGTGTTCGCGTACTCCAACGTCGGTGACCGGTGCCTGCGCGTGCTGCGCGCACGCGACATCGACGTTCCGCTGGTGGTGACCCACCGCGACGCGGCCGGCGAGACGCTCTGGTTCCGGCGCGTCGCCGACACGGCGCGCGACCTCGAGCTGCCGGTCCTGGTCAACGACGATCCCGCCGATCCGCGCCTGCGCGCCGCGGTCGAGGCGGCACGCCCGGAGCTGATCTTCTCGTTCTACTTCCGGTCGATGCTGTCGATGGAGATTCTCGGCGCGGCAGCGCGCGGTGCGTTCAACATGCACGGCTCGCTGCTGCCGCGCTACCGCGGCCGTGCGCCGACGAACTGGGCCGTGCTCCACGACGAGCGCGAGACGGGAGCGACGCTGCACGAGATGCTGGCCAAGCCCGACGCCGGCCGCA
>DASXIP010000375.1:0-2923 GCA_036497875.1 Caldimonas sp. | reverse complement strand
CGTCGCGGCGACGTCCTGCTCGCACAGGGCAAGAGCAGCGAGGCCCAGGCCGCGTACCTGAAGGCGTGGACGGCGATGGATCCGAAGATCGACTACCGGCGCCTGATCGAGGCCAAGCTCAACCTGCTCGGCGTGCAGCCGGCAGCGAGTGCGGCGAGCGGCGCCGAGGCGTCGAAGTGATGGCGGAGCGAGCGACGCGCTCGGTACCGCAGGCGCTCTCCCGCGCCGCAGTCGCGACGCTCGCGGCCGCACTCGTCGGCGGCTGCTCGACGTTCAGCTCGATGTTCGGGTCAATGTTCGGGCCGGACCGGCCGAAGCCGAAGGACCTCGAACCAATCGTCGCGCCGATTTCGGTGCAGAAGGTCTGGAGCCAGAACATCGGCAAGGTCGAGTTCCCGCTCACAATCGCCATCAACGGCAACGTGCTGACACTCGCCGCGAGCGACGGCACCGTCGTCGCGGTCGAGGCGGCGAGCGGCAACACGCTCTGGCGCACCAATGTCGGCGCGTCGATCTCGTCCGGCGTCGGTAGCGACGGCAAGATCTCCTCGGTGGTCACGCGCGGCGGCGAGCTCGTCGCCCTCGAGGACGGCTTGGTCAAGTGGAAGAAGCCGATCGGCGTTCGCGTTGCGACCGCGCCGCTCGTCGCCGGCGCACGGATCTTCGTCCTCGGCGTCGATCGCTCGGTGCAGGCATTCGATGCCGCCGATGGCCTCAAGCTCTGGCAGGTGCAGCGGCCGGGCGATCCACTGACGCTGCAGCAGACGGGCGTCCTCGCCCCGTTCAAGGACACGCTCATCGTCGGCCAGGGCCCGCGGATGGCCGGGATCGACCCGGGCACCGGGGCGTTGCGCTGGGAAGTTCCGCTCGGTTCGCCGCGCGGCGCCAACGAGGTCGAACGGCTCGCCGATCTCATCGGCCCGGTCGTCCGCATCAACGACTTCGTGTGTGCGCGCTCGTTCCAGGCCGCGGTCGGCTGCGTCGACGCCCAGCTCGGCAATGTCGCGTGGACCAAGACCATCGGTGGCACCGACGCAATCGGCGGCGACGGCGAGCTGCTGTTCGGCGCCGACGCGTCCGATCGCATCACTGCCTGGCGGACGGTGACCGGTGACATTGCATGGACAAACGAGTCGCTGATGTTCCGCGGCGTCGGCGCCCCGGCGGCGATCGCCCAATCGGTCGTCGTCGGCGACCTCGAAGGAACGCTCTACTGGCTGTCACGCGCCAAGGGCGAATCGCAGGCGCGCGTCGCGACCGACGGCAGCGCCGTCTCGACACCGCCGGTCGTCGTCGAGGGGCTCCTCATCGTCGTCACCCGAGGCGGCGGCGTGTTCGCGTTCCGTCCCGCCTGAACGGCTCCGGCAAGGCGCGGCGCCGCCGTCGGCGATCATGAAGCCCGTCATCGCCCTGGTCGGCCGAGCGAACGTCGGCAAGTCGACGCTGTTCAACCGGCTGACGCGAACGCGCGATGCGATCGTCGCCGACTTCGCCGGCCTGACGCGCGACCGTCACTACGGCGATGCGCGCGTCGCCGGCCATGACTTCATCGTCGTCGACACCGGCGGCTTCGTTCCCGAGCACCCGACCGGGATCGTTCGCTTGATGGCGCGCCAGGCCGAGCAGGCGGTCGCCGAGGCCGACGCGGTCGTCTTCGTGGTCGACGTTCGCGCCGGCGCCTCGGCGCACGATCACGACATCGCTCGCTACCTGCGCAGCGCCGGTAAGCGTGTCGTCCTCGCTGCGAACAAGGCCGAGGGCATGGCCGATTCGCCGCTGCTCGGCGAGTTCTACGAGCTCGGTCTCGGCGAGCCGCATCCGGTGTCGGCAGCGCACGGGCAGGGCGTCGTGTCGCTCGCCGAGGCGGCGCTCGAGGCGGCGCTCGGCGGCGCATTGCCGCCTCCGGACGAGGCGGAAGACGACGGCGACGACGTCGATGCCGATGCGCCGATCCGCCTCGCCGTCGCCGGTCGCCCGAATGTCGGCAAGTCGACGCTCATCAACGCCTGGCTCGGCGAAGAGCGGCTGGTCGCGTTCGACCAGCCGGGGACGACGCGCGACGCGATCGCCGTCCCATTCGAACGCGGCGGCAAGCATTTCGAGCTGATCGACACCGCGGGGCTGCGCCGCCGCGGCAAGGTGTTCGAGGCGGTCGAGAAGTTCTCGGTCGTCAAGACGCTGCAGGCGATCGCCGAGGCCGACGTCGTGCTGCTGCTGCTCGACGCGACGCAGGGCGTCACCGATCAGGATGCTCACATTGCCGGCTACATCGTGGAGAGCGGCCGCGCGGTGGTGGTCGCCGTCAACAAGTGGGACGCGGTCGATGCCTACCAGCGCGAGATCGTGCAGCGCTCGATCGAGCAACGGCTGCCGTTCCTGAGGTTCGCTGCGGTGCTGACGATCTCTGCCGCACGCCGTCAGGGCTTCGGTCCGGTTTGGAAGGCGATCGCCGAGGCGCACGCCTCGGCGGCGTGCAAGATGCCGACACCAGTGCTGACGCGACTGCTTCAGGAAGCGGTGCTGCACCAGGCACCGAAGCGCGCCGGCACGTTCCGGACGAAGCTGCGCTATGCCCACCAGGGCGGCAGCAAGCCGCCGGTCATCGTCATTCACGGCAACTCGCTCGAGCACGTGACCGACGCTTACAGGCGCTTCCTGGAGGGGCGTTTTCGCGCCCATTTCAGGCTGACCGGGACGCCGCTGCGCATCGAGATGCGCTCCGGCAAGAATCCGTTCGTGGAGAAGGGCCGGTGAGGCATGGCCTTACGCTGCGTTCGCCCGATATCCCTGTGTTAAGGTTTCCTGCTCCAGAACACATCACGGAGCATGAACGTGAGCAACAAAGGGCAGCTACTACAAGACCCCTTCCTGAACCTGCTGCGCAAGGAGCACGTTCCGGTTTCGATCTACCTCGTCAACGGGA
>DASXIP010000374.1:0-1533 GCA_036497875.1 Caldimonas sp. | reverse complement strand
GTTCTATCTCGTCCTCACCCACGAGCACGCGCTCGACCTGCGCATCGTCGAGGCGATCCTTCGCCGCGGCGACTTCGCGTTCTGCGGCCTGATCGGCTCGCGGACGAAGCGCGCGAGCTTCGTTCATCGCCTCGAGGCGCGCGGCGTTGCCGCCGACGCCATCGCTCGGCTGACTTGCCCGATCGGCATCGCGTCGGTGACCGGCAAGGAGCCGGCGGTCATCGCTGCGGCCGTCGTCGCGCAGTTGCTCGAGCGCGCGACGGCGCGGCGCGGCCGGGCACGACGCGGCAGCGAAATGATCGGGACAACGCCGAACGCTTGACGTATCCTGCCCGCACGCTCAACTGCGCACCCATTCGAAGCGGCTTCCGGTCATGCAGCGTTTTGAAGCCTCTCGGCGCAACATCGGACCGCATCGCGGTGCCTGGCGGCGTTCGAGGGCTGCGTGGCGACGCTGCCTGCTGGCGCTACCGTTCACCGTACTGAGCGGCTGCAACTGGGCGGTGCTCGACCCGCGCGGGCCGGTGGGGCAGGCCGATCGGACCATCCTGCTCGGCTCGCTGGCGATCATGCTCGCGATCGCCGTGCCGACGATCATCGCCACCTTCGCGTTCGCCTGGTGGTATCGCGCCTCGAACACCCGCGCCCACTATCGCCCCGACTGGGATTTCTCGGGTGCGGTCGAGCTCGTCGTTTGGTCGATCCCGTGCATGGTGATCCTGCTCCTCGGCGGCGTCGCCTGGATCGGCTCGCAGCTGCTCGATCCGGCCAAGCCGCTCTCGACGCGTCAGGCGCCGGTCGATGTCCAGGTCGTGTCGCTGGACTGGAAGTGGCTCTTCATCTATCCGCAGGAAGGCGTCGCGAGCGTCAACCAGCTCGTCGTTCCGGCGGGCGTGCCGCTGCGCTTCTCGATCACGTCGGCGAGCGTGTGGAACGTGTTCTTCGTGCCGCAACTCGGCAGCATGATCTACGCGATGAACGGCATGAGGACGCAGCTGAACCTGCAGGCCGACGAGCCGGGCACGTACCATGGCCTGTCGGCGCATTTCAGCGGCGACGGCTTCTCCGACATGCATTTCGACGTCCACGCGGTGAGCGGCGACGAATTCGCCGCCTGGGCCAAGGCGGCGCGAGGCGTCGGACCCACCCTCGACGCCGCCAGCTACTCGGCGCTCGCCAGGCAGAGCACGAACCTGCCGCCTTCGACCTTCGGCGCGGTGACGCCTGAGCTCTTCGCCCAGGTGGTGCGACAGGATCTGCCGCCCGGCCCCGGCCCGGCAACCGAGCGTGGTGGCGCCGCCGAAGCGACGCAGAAGGGGCACTGACATGTGGGGCAAGCTCACCTGGGAGGCGATTCCCTTCCACGAGCCCATCGTCATGATCACGTCGGCGGTGGTGGCGGCCGCGATCACCGGCACGCTCATCTGGGTCATCGTCAAGGGCCACCTTCCGTACATCTGGAAGGAGTGGCTTTCCAGCGTCGACCACAAGCGGATCGGCGTGATGTACATCGTGCTGGCGCTGGTGATGCTG
>DASXIP010000373.1:0-3565 GCA_036497875.1 Caldimonas sp. | reverse complement strand
CAGGGCCAGCCGACGGTGCTGCTCGTCAAGACCGTCAAGGGCTTCGGCATGGGCAAGAGCGGCGAGGGCAAGAACACCGCGCACCAGACCAAGAAGCTCGTCGACGAGGACGTCAAGGCGTTCCGCGATCGCTGGAACATTCCGATCCCCGACGACAAGCTCGAAGGCATCCCGTTCTACAAGCCGGCCGACGACACGCCGGAGATGAAGTACCTGCACGAGCGCCGGCAGGCGCTCGGCGGCTACCTGCCGCGCCGGCGCATGCGCGCCGATGAGCAGCTCAAGGTGCCGCCGCTCGACACCTTCAAGGCAGTGCTCGAGCCGACCGCCGAGGGACGCGAGATCTCGACCACGCAGGCATTCGTCCGCTTCCTGACCCAGCTCCTGCGCGACAAGGCGCTGGGGCCCCGAGCGGTGCCGATCCTGGTCGACGAGGCGCGCACGTTCGGCATGGAGGGCCTGTTCCGGCAGATCGGCATCTACAACCCCGAGGGCCAGAAGTACACGCCGGTCGACCGCGACCAGGTCATGTACTACCGCGAGGACAAGTCCGGCCAGGTGCTGCAGGAAGGCATCAACGAGGCCGGCGGCATGTGCAGCTGGATCGCAGCGGCGACGTCGTACTCGACGAACAACCGCATCATGATGCCGTTCTACGTCTACTACTCGATGTTCGGCTTCCAGCGCATCGGCGACCTCGCCTGGGCGGCCGGCGACATGCAGGCGCGCGGATTCCTGCTCGGCGGCACCTCGGGGCGCACGACGCTCAACGGCGAGGGCCTGCAGCACGAGGACGGCCACAGCCACATCCTGGCGCAGACGATCCCGAACTGCATCTCGTACGACCCGACGTTCGCGCACGAGGTCGGCGTCATCCTCCATCACGGCCTGGTGCGGATGGTCGAGCAGCAGGACAACGTCTACTTCTATCTGACGCTGCTGAACGAGAACTACGCCCAGCCGGGGCTGCGCTTCGGCAGCGAGCCCGAGATCGTCAAGGGGATGTACCTGCTGCAGGAAGGCGGCAAGAAGGCGCCGCGCGTCAACCTGCTCGGCAGCGGCACGATCCTGCGCGAGAGCATCGCTGCGCGCGACCTCCTCGACAAGGACTGGGGCATCGCCGCCAACGTCTGGAGCTGCCCGAGTTTCAACCAGCTCGCGCGCGACGGCCAGGACGTCGAGCGCTGGAACCTGCTCCATCCGACCGAGCGGCAGCGCGTCCCGTTCGTCGCCCAGCAGCTCGAGAAGTTCGGCGGCCCGGTGATCGCGTCGACCGACTACATGAAGAACTACGCCGAGCAGATCCGGGCGTTCCTGCCAAAGGGCCGAGCCTACAAGGTGCTCGGCACCGACGGTTTCGGCCGTAGCGATTTCCGGACCCGGCTGCGTGCCCACTTCGAGATCGACCGGCACTACATCGTTGTCGCCGCGCTGAAGGCGCTCGCCGACGAAGGCAGCGTCCCGGCGGCCAAGGTCGCCGAGGCGATCGCGCGCTACGAGATCGATGCCGACAGGATCAATCCGCTCTACGCCTGAGCACCGCCACCGACAAGGACAAGAACATGGCCGCGCTGGAAGTCAAGGTTCCCGACATCGGCGATTTCAAGGACGTCGAGATCATCGAGGTGCTCGTCAAGCCGGGCGACCGCATCGAGTCCGAGCAGTCGCTGATCACCGTCGAGAGCGACAAGGCTTCGATGGAGATTCCGTCGACCGGTGCCGGCGTCGTCAAGGAAATGAAGGTCAAGGTCGGCGACAAGGTGAGCGAAGGGTCGGTCGTCCTCGTGCTCGATGCCGAGGGCGCTGCCGCCGCGGCCGCGCCGGCAGCGCCCGCCGCTGCACCGGCGCCGGCAGCAACTGGACCGGCCGCGGCCCCGCGCGCGCCGGCTGCCAGCGGCGGCGCGGTCGAGGTCGTCGTTCCCGACATCGGCGACTTCCACGACGTCGCCGTCATCGAAGTGCTCGTCAAGGCGGGCGACACCGTCGCCGTCGAGCAAAGTCTCATCACGGTCGAGAGCGACAAGGCGTCGATGGAGATTCCGTCGAGCGTCGCCGGGGTCGTCCAGGACCTGCGCGTCAAGGTTGGCGACAAGGTCTCGCAGGGCAGTGTCGTCGCCGTCCTGCAGGGGGCCGGCGGCACGGCCGTGCCGCCGAGTTCCGCACCGGCGGCGAGCTCGGCGCCGGCGGCGGCACCGCAGGCGGCGGCTGCGAAGGAGCGTCACCTGCCGACCGCGGCCCTCCCGGCACAAGAGCCGGCCGCGCCGGCCGGCACGCTGCCGCATGCGTCGCCGACAGTTCGCAAGCTCGCGCGCGAGCTCGGCGTTCCGCTCGACGAAGTCAAGGGCAGCGCGCCGAAGGGCAGGATCACGCAGGAAGACGTCCACGAGTTCGTCAAGTCGGTGCTCGCCGGCGCGACGCGGACGAAGGCGCAGGCGAGCCAGGGTGCCGTTGCAGCGCCCGCGGCCGGCGGCGGCCTGGCGGGCCTCCTGCCGTGGCCGCAGGTCGACTTCGCCAAGTTCGGGCCGGTCGAGAAGAAGGACCTGTCGCGGATCAAGAAGATCAGCGGCCCGGCGCTGCACCGCAACTGGGTGACGATCCCGCACGTCACGAACCACGACGACGCCGACATCACCGATCTCGAGGCGTTTCGCGTCCTCACCAACAAGGAGAACGAGAAGTCGGGCGTCAAGGTGACGATGCTCGCGTTCCTGATCAAGGCCTCGGTCGCGGCGCTGAAGAAGTTCCCCGAGTTCAATGCGAGCCTCGACGGCGAGCAGATCGTCCTCAAGCAGTACTTCCACATCGGCTTTGCCGCCGACACGCCGAACGGGCTCGTCGTTCCGGTCCTCAAGGACGCCGACAAGAAAGGCGTGCTGCAGATCTCGCAGGAGATGGGCGAGCTCGCCAAGAAGGCGCGGGACGGCAAGCTCACCCCGGGCGACATGAGTGGCGGGTGCTTTTCGATCTCCTCGCTCGGCGGCATCGGCGGGCGCTACTTCACGCCGATCATCAACGCTCCCGAGGTCGCGATCCTCGGCGTCTGCCGCAGCACCATCGAGCCGATCTGGGACGGCAAGGTGTTCCAGCCGCGCCTCATCCTGCCGCTGTCGCTCAGTTGGGACCACCGCGTCGTCGACGGCGCCGCGGCGGCGCGCTTCAACGCCTATCTGATCCAGGTGCTGGGCGACTTTCGGAGGGTGCTGTTGTGACGGTTGATGTTCGGGTGCCCGACATCGGCGACTTCAAGGACGTCGGCGTCATCGAGGTCCTCGTCAAGCCCGGCGACACGGTCGCGCTCGAGCAGAGCCTGATCACGATCGAGAGCGACAAGGCGTCGATGGAGATTCCGTCATCGCAGGCCGGCGTCGTCAGGGAGATCAAGGTCGCGGTCGGCGACACGGTCAACGAAGGGACGCTGATCCTCCGCCTCGATCCGGTCGAAGCCGCGGGCGCAGCGGTGCCTGTAGCCGCCGCACCAGTGCCGGCCGCTGCCGCGCCTGCGCCCGCAACTGCGGCGAAGGCTCCGCCACCGGCGCAGCCGGCCGCGCGCGCTGCCGCGTCTGCG
>DASXIP010000372.1:0-6840 GCA_036497875.1 Caldimonas sp. | reverse complement strand
CGTCATCGTCATGCTGCACGAGCACGGCGAGCGGATCCCGCTGACGATCGCCGACTACGACCGCGAGCGCGGCACGATCACGCTCGTCATCCAGGCGGTCGGCAAGACGACGCGCGAGATGCAGCGGGCGTGCCGGGTCGGCATGCACTTGTACGGGCTCGTCGGTCCGATGGGCGTGCCGACCGCGATCGGCCACGCGAAGAAGGTCGTGTGCGTCGGCGGCGGCCTCGGCGTGGCGCCGATCTTCCCGCAGGCACGAGGCCACAAGGAGGCCGGCGCCTACGTGATCGCGGTGCTCGGATTCCGTACCAAATCGCTCGTCTTCTGGAAAGACAAGTTCGCCGACGCCTGCGATGAGCTGATCCTGTGCACCAACGACGGCTCGGCCGGCATGCAAGGACTCATCACCGACGGCGTGCGCGAGGCGCTCGCGCGCCACGACGACATCGACGAGCTCGTTGCGATCGGACCGCCGGTGATGATGAAGGCCTGCGCCGAGGTGACGCGTCCGCGCGCCATCAAGACGACGGTGAGCGTCAACCCGATCATGGTCGACGGCACCGGCATGTGCGGTGGCTGCCGGATCAAGATCGGCGACCAGGTCAAGTTCGCCTGCGTCGACGGGCCCGACTTCGACGGCCACCTGGTCGACTTCGACGACCTCATGACGCGCCTCAACCGCTACAAGACCGAGGAGCGCGCGGCCGAGGAGCGCTTCTCCGCGAGCTGCCGCATGGCCAAGGTCGCCGAGCTCGAGACGCTCGCCGGCGTCGCGGCACGCGCGACGCCCCGGGGCGACGAACGCGACCCGCTCGATCCCTTCGATGAGGCGTTGGGAGGCTGACGCGCGGCAGCGCAAGGACGATCGCAATGGCCAAGAAGAAAACCGTTCGCACGATCCCGCAGACGCGCACGCCGATGCCCGAACAGGAGCCGCAGGCGCGCGCGCGCAATTTCTCTGAAGTGGCCTGCGGCTACAGCCCGGCCGACGCGTTGCGCGAGGCCGATCGCTGCCTCGAGTGCCCCGACGAGCCTTGCGTGCGCGGCTGCCCGGTCGGCGTCGACATCCCGGGCTTTATCCAGCGCATCGCCGCGCGCGACCTGCGCGGCGCGTACGACACGCTGACCGACACCAATCTGCTGCCGGCGGTATGCGGCCGCGTCTGCCCGCAGGAAAACCAGTGCGAGGGAGTCTGCACGGTCGGCGACACGCTCGAACCGGTCGCGATCGGCAGGCTCGAGCGCTACGTCGGCGACACCGCGATCCGCGAAGGCTGGGCCAACGTGCCGTACGTCGAGCCGACGCGCTTTCGCGTCGGCGTCGTCGGCTCGGGACCGGCCGGCATGGCATGCGCCGCCGACATGGCCAAGGCCGGCTGCGAGGTCACAGTCTACGAGGCGTTCCACCAGCCCGGCGGCGTGCTGCGCTACGGAATCCCCGATTTCCGCCTGCCCAACGAAGTGGTCGACGCCGAGATCGAGAACATGAAGAAGCTCGGCGTGCGCTTCGAGTGCAACACCTTGGTCGGGCGGCTGTTCACGATCGAGCAGATGATCGACGAGCTCGGCTTCGATGCGGTCTTCATCGGCGTCGGCGCCGGCTACCCGACGATGCTCAACATCCCGGGCGACTCGCTCAACGGCGTACTCTCTGCCAACGAGCTGCTGACGCGCTGCAACCTGATGCGCGCGCGCGACTTCCCGGTCTTCGACACGCCGCTGCCTGTCGGCAGGCGCGTCGCCGTCGTCGGTGCCGGCAACACGGCGATGGACGCGATGCGCGTGTCGCTGCGCCTTGGCGCGGAAAAGGTCTATTGCATCTACCGGCGCTCGCGCACCGAGGCGCCGGCGCGGCTGGAGGAGGTCCACCATGCCGAGCAGGAAGGCGTCGAATATCACTGGCTGACGAATCCGATCGCCGTCCTCGACGATGGCCACGGCAGCGTGCGCGGCCTGCGCTGCGTCCGCATGAGCCTCGGCGAGCCCGATGCGTCCGGACGGCGGCGCCCGATCGCGGTCGCCGACAGCGAGTTCGACTTCGAAACCGACCTCGTCGTCTATGCGATCGGCACCAACGCCAATCCGATCATGGGGCAGACATCGGGTATGCAGCTGAACGAGCGCGGCTACATCGCGACCGACGACGAGCACCGGACCTCGCTCGCGGGCGTCTTCGCCGGCGGCGACATCGTCACCGGCGCTGCGACCGTCATCCAGGCGATGGGCGCCGGCCGGCGTGCCGCGCGCAGCATGAAGCGCTACCTGGGCCTGCGCGACGGCGCCGACACCGGCACGGGCGCGACGCTGTTCGGCATCGACCTCACAGAACACGGCTTCACGCGCGTGCGCGCCGCCTGAGCACACGCCGCCCCTCCCCAAACGCACTCCCTCGAAAGCCCATGGACACCGTCGTCAGCCCCCCGAGCATCGCGCGTCCCGCAGCGGCCGTGCTTCCCGAGACCAGGTCGCAGACGGTCCTCACGCTGCGCGAGCACATCGTCGAAATCATCAGCGACTCCGGCGAAGGCGCGCAACGCTGCGGTCAGTCGCTCGGCGCGATCGCCGCGCGCATGGGCAACGGCATCTGGACGACCGAGATCATCCCGGCCGAGATCCGGCCACCGGCACGCAGCGTCGCCGGCGCGAGCGGCAACCGGATCCGCATCGGCGCCGGACCGATCACCAACGGCGGTGACGAGACCGACCTCGTCGTCGCGTTCAACGAGCAGGTGCTGCTCGGCCGCGTGCGCGCCAAGGAGCTCAAGCCCGGCTGCATCATCCTGCTCGAGGACATGTGGCGCACGCACGCCGATCCGAAGATCGTCGCCTCGTACATCGAGACGCACGACAAGCTCGTCGCCGCGGGATACCGCGTCATCGAGATCCCGATGGAGCAGGAGTGCAAGGCGCTGGTCGCCGACGCCAAGCGCGGCAAGAACATGTTCGTGCTCGGCATGCTGTGCCAGCTGTACAGCCTCGATCTGCAGATCGCGCGCGAGCAGATTGCGCTGACGTTCGGCAAGAAGGACGAGTCGATCGTCCGCACCAACGTCTTGCTGCTCGGCGCCGGGCATGCGTGGGCGGCGACGCACCTCGACTTCGGCTTCCGCATCCCCGCGCAGCGCATCGCCGAGCCGCAGCTCGTCATCAACGGCAACACCGCGCTCGCCCTCGGCGTCATGGCGTCGGGGATGGAGATCTGCGCGATGTATCCGATCACGCCGGCAACGTCGGCGTCGCACTACCTGAGCGATGTCTTCGAGAAGGTCGGCGGGCTCGTCCACCAGGCCGAGGACGAGATCGCCGCCTGCGCGTTCGCGGTCGGCGCGTCCTACGCCGGCCAGTGCGCGGTGACGATCACCTCGGGCCCCGGCTATTCGCTCAAGCAGGAGGCGATCGGCCTGGCGGTGATGGGCGAGATCCCGCTCGTCGTCGTCAACGTCCAGCGCGGCGGCCCGAGCACCGGCCAGCCGACCAAGGCCGAACAGGGCGACCTGATGACCGCGATCTTCGGCAGCCACGGCGATGCGCCGAAGATCGTCCTCGCGCCGAGCACGATCGAGGACTGCTTCTATTCGATGATCACGGCGCGCCGGCTCGCCGAGACGTTCCGGATGGTCGTCGTCGTGCTGACCGACGGCGGCCTCGCGACGTCGCAACAACCCTTCCCGCGGCCGCAGTTCAGCGAGACATGGCTGGCGCCGCCGATCGACCAGAGCCCGGTCCCCGAGGGCGCGCGGCCGTACGACTGGGATCGCGTCACCGGTCTTTCGCCGCGCTTCATTCCGGGCCAGCCGGGCGGCATGCACACCCTGACCGGCCTCGCGCACGACCGCGACAGCCACGTCGCCTACGACGCCGAGATCAACGAGGAGAGCATCCGCGCCCGCAGCTTGAAGCTCGCCGCGCTGCAGACGACGCTGAAGCCGCCGCCGATCTTCGGCGACGACAAGGGCGATCTGCTCGTGATCGGCTGGGGCAGCACCAAGGGAGCGATCGAGGAGGCGGTGCAGGCGCTGCGCGATGAAGGCCGCAGCGTCTCGTCGATGCACCTGCAGTTCCTGCAGCCGCTGCAGGGCGGGATCGGCGCGGCGATGCGGCGCTTCCAGAGCGTCATGACCGTCGAGGCGAACTGGAGCGATCGCCCCGAGGACGCGCTCATCGACGACGACAACCGCCGCTACGCCGCCGTCGCGACGCTGCTGCGCGCGCGCTATCTCGTCGACGTCGATTGCTGGAGCGAGGTGCGCGGCCAGCCGATCAAGCCAGGGGTGCTGATGCGCGTGCTCGCCGCCAGGCTCGACGCGTTGCGAATCCCCGCCAACGAAGGCAGCCCGACATGAACATGATGACCGCCACCGAATGCCTGCTCGAGATGTGCGAGGAGCACCTCGAGCTCGAGGACTACCAGAGCGGCGTGCCGCGCTGGTGCACGGGCTGCGGCGACAACGCCATCCTCGCCGCCGTGCAGCGACTCTGCCGCGACGAGGGCCTCAGGCCCGAGAAGACGGTGTTCGTCTCTGGCATCGGCTGCTCGAGCCGCTTCCCGCACTACATGAATACCTACGGCTTCCACGGCATCCACGGCCGCGCGCTGCCGGTCGCCGAGGGCGTGAAGATGTCGCGTCCCGATCTCGATGTGTTCGTCAACACCGGCGACGGTGACTGCTGCAGCATCGGCGCGGCGCACTGGATCCATGCGATCCGGTACAACATGAACCTGACGGTCTTCCTGCACGACAACCAGATCTACGGGTTGACCAAGAAGCAGGCGTCGCCGACGTCGCCGATTGGCACGCTCAGCAACACGACGCCGCGCGGCAGCGTCCTCGAGGGGCTCAATCCGCTGGCGGTGACGCTCGGCGTGCAGAACGTCTCGTTCGTCGCGCAGGCGGTCGACTGGGTGCCCGAACTGCTCTACGACATCGTCAAGGCGGCCTATCACCACCGCGGCCTGTCGTTCGTCCGCATCGTCCAGCGCTGCCCGGAGTGGATGCCGAAGCTGCACGATCCGTGGCTGCACGATCCGAACCGGGTGCAGGTGCTGCACCACGCGCGCGGCCTCGCCGTCAGCGCAGCGCTCGGCCGCGTCTACCGCAACCAGCGCGAGCATGATCCGCGCGACCTCGATGCGGCGCGCCGGATCGCCGGCGACCACGACGCGATTCCGGTCGGCATCCTCTACCACGACCCCGAGGTCCCGTGCTACGAGGACTTCAAGCGCAGCACGCTGCTGCGCACGCCGGCACTGATCCGCTCCGGAGTGCAGGCGCAGTTCGACAAGTTCACCGTCTGGCCGAAGGCCGCCGCAGGGGCGGCCACGCCGGCGGAGCATCAAGCAGCATGACATGGACGCCACTGCCACCCACGCCGAGCGCATCGCCTTCCATCTCACCGGTCGCCGCGCCGGCGGCCTGCGCGAGGTCGGCAGCTTGCGGCCGGCGCTGCAGGCGCGCTACCGCGACCTCGCGGCGCTGCGCCACGACTTTCCGATCGTGCTGGCGAACGGCGGCGATCGCTCCGCGCGGTCGCTGACTGCGCTCGTCGACGCGGCCCTGGCGACGACCGCCAAGGGTGCCGACGCCGAGCGCACGCGGCGCCAGGTGCTGCGCGTCGAACAGGAAGTGCGTGTCCTGCTGCTGGAGGAATCGCAGGGCAGGCTCGGCGAGCTCTGGGCCGAGGCCGTGCAGCGCCTCGCGCCGCGACGCGACGCCTCGTTCGCCGATGCCGCACGCCGTGCCCTTCAGGCGATCGGCAGCGACGGCGCCGTCCTGCGCTGCGATGCTGCGCTTCCGGAGCACCTGCTGCAGCACATCTGGCAGCAGGCGCAGCAACGCAAGCAGGCGGCGCTGCGCGACCGTCTGGTGCGCCTGATCCATCAGCTCTCGGACATCCTGCGCGCCGACTTCGAGCGCTCGTCCGCGGGTCGCAACGCCTCGCGATTGAAGGCGTCGGTGGGCAGCGGCCACGGCGAGCTGTTCAACTTCGACGCCTTGTCGCGCATCCTTGCGAACGGCACCCCGCGCGAGCCGATGCCCGAGGCGCGGCGCGGTCGGATCCGCCACCTACTCGCGGTCCTCGACGCGCAGCCGTTCGTGGCGCTGCCCGACGAAAGCGCGGCACATGCCGCAGGTACCGTTGCCTACGACTACCGCTTTGACAACTGCGCGGCGGCGATCGCCGCGTGGAACGAGCGCCTGCCGAGGCTGGTCGAGCTCGCACGCGCGATCGAGGTCGCCGAGCTCGAGATCGACGGCCGCTACCGCGCCGAGCGCCATGACGCGCTGTTCGCTGCGTACGGCACGAACGGCCTCGAGCCGGACGTGCTGAGCCGCTTTCCCGACGTCCTCGTCTGCCTCGACGGCACGACCCTCGACGCCGCCGAGCAGGCGAAGCTGATGGAGATCCTCGCCGGCGAGTTGCCGATCAAGGTCCTCTACCGCGTCGACGACCTCCTTGCCGATCCCGATGACGTGTCGGCGCAGGCCAGCCCGGGGCTGCGCTGCCGGCAGATCGCGCACATGGCGATGGGGCTCAATCAGGTCTATGTGCTGCACGCCGCCGCCTCGCACCTCGCGCGCTGCGAGGAGCGGATCGCCGCCGGAGTGCGCTTCGCCGGGCCGGCGCTCTTCTGCATCTATTCCGGCGCCGCCAGCAGCGCCGCTGGGCAGTCGACCTACCTCGCGGCGGCGGCGGCGACGGAGTCGCGCGCCTTCCCGGCGTTCGTCTACGACCCGGCGGGCGGCCCCGACTGGGCGTCGCGCTTTTGCCTCGACGGCAACCCGCAGCCCGAGCTTGACTGGCCGATCCACCGCTTCGAGTACGAGGACGCGCACCACC
>DASXIP010000371.1:0-1876 GCA_036497875.1 Caldimonas sp. | reverse complement strand
CGGCGCCTGGCTCGGCGAGGGCTGTTCGATCGCCGTCGTCGCGATCGATCCGTCGAGCCCGGTCAGCGGCGGCGCCGTTCTCGGCGACCGCATCCGCATGGGCACGCATGCGGCGAACGACAAGGTCTTCATCCGCTCGTTCGCCGCCCGCAGCGAGCTCGGCGGTCTGTCGCGCGCGGCGCGCGCCGCGGTCGACTGTTTCGACGCCTGCGGCTTCGATCGCATCATCGTCGAGACCGTCGGCACCGGGCAATCGGAGACTGCGATCGTCGCCCTCGCCGACACGCGCGTCGTCGCCTGTCCACCGGGGCTCGGCGACGACGTGCAGGCGATCAAGGCCGGCACGCTCGAGATCGCCGACGTGCTGGCCGTCAGCAAGGGCGACCTGCCGGCCGCCGCGCAGACGGCGCGCGAGCTGCGCGAGATGCTGGCGCTGCGGCGCGCGACGGAGGGCGAGTGGCGGCCGCGCGTCGTCGTCGTCAGCGCGCTGGCGAAGACCGGGCTCGACGAGTTGGGCGCGGCGCTCGACGCGCACCGCACCGCCGCCGGCCCCGGCCGCAGGAAGCGCGGCGAGCCGCCGCCGCGGCCGGCGACGCCGGCCGCGGTCGCGGCTGCCGAGCTGCCGGCCGCGAACGACGCCGCAGGCTGGCGCGAGCACATCGCCGCGCTCGCCGCGCGCGACGGTCTCTGCGCGCTGCTCGGCATCGCCGTGCGCGCGGGCGGCGCCGGTCGCGCCGAGGTCGAGATGACGGTCGACGCGCGCCATCTCAACTTCAACGGCGCCTGCCACGGCGGCACGATCTTCGCCCTCGCCGACTCGGCGTTCGGGCTGGCGTCGAACTCGCACGGCCCGGTTGCGGCGGGCATCGACGCGCACATCACCTACCAGGCCGCGGTCGCCGCCGGCGACCGGCTCGTCGCCCGCGCGGTCGAGGTGCATCGCAACCGCAGGATCGGCGTCTACCGAATCGACGTCGTCCGTACAGACGCGACCGGCGAGACCGCGATCTCGAGCTTCACCGGGACGGTCTACATCAAGGGCTGAAGCAAGCCGAAGCGGGGTCTCCGGCTGTCCAGGCGGCGCTTCCCGCGTCGACGCGGCAGGGATAGCCCCGAGGGTGGCGGCCGCGCTTTTTCCTACAGTCGGCGCACCGCGCTGCGCCGAGCGGCATGGTGCTTTCCCTTGCTCGCCAATCCGCCCGTGCAGACCACTTTCCCTCGACTCCTCCTCGAGCATGCGGCGGCGCGGCCGGACGCGGCGGCGCTGCGCGAGAAGGAGCTTGGCATCTGGCAGACGCTCAGCTGGAGCGCGCTTGCCGAGCTCGTCGAAGCGCTCGCCGGTGGCCTCGCCGAGGCGGGGCTCAAGCGCGGCGATCATCTCGTTGTCGTCGGCGAGAACCGGCCTCGTCTCTACGCATCGATGCTCGCGGCGCAGGCGCTCGGCGCGATTCCGGTGCCGCTCTACCAGGACGCGGTCGCTGCCGAATTCGTCTTTCCGATCGCCAATGCCGACGTCGCCTTCGCCGTCGTCGAGGACCAGGAGCAGGTCGACAAGCTGCTCGAGGTGCGCAACCAATGCCCCCGCCTCGCGCACATCTGGTTCGACGACGGCCGGGGCCTCCGCCACTACGCCGAGCCGGGGCTGGCGCCGCTCGACACGCTCGTCGCCGCCGGGCGCAAGTATGCCGAGGCGCACCCGGGGTTCTGCCGCGCCGAGATCGACAAGGCGTCGCCGCACGACGTCGCGGCGATGTTCTTCACCTCCGGGACGACGGGCCGGGCGAAGGGCGTCGTCCATAGCCACGACACGCTGATCGATCGCGCCCGCGCCGGCGCCCGCTTCGACAAGCTGACCGGCGACGACGAAGTCCTCGCA
>DASXIP010000370.1:0-7933 GCA_036497875.1 Caldimonas sp. | reverse complement strand
GGGTTTTTTGGTGACCATGCGATCAGGCTTCTTTCAGTAAGTCGTTCATCAGCAGATGGCGGCCTTCGGGCCAGTCGCCCAGCCCGCTTTCGCTGTTGAGGTGGCCGCGCGGGCCGGCGCCGACGAAGCGGGCGCCCCAGTCCTCGGCCATCCGGCGCGCGCGCTCCGTCGCGCAGTAGGGGTCGTTGTCGGCCGCGATCATCAAGGCGGGAAAGGGCAAGGGCTGGCGCACGATCGGCGCCCAGCCGGGAATCATCTGGCGCAGGTCGTCGCGCTCCGTGTCGCCGGGCGCCACCAGCAAGGCGGCGCGCACGCGGCCGGTGTGGCTGGAATGGGCAGCCCAGGCCGCGACCAGCTGGCAGCCCAGGCTGTGCGCTACCAAGGCCACAGGCCCGGCGGCGGCCAGCACCTCTTCCTCGAGCCGGGACGACCAGTCACCGCGCAAGGGGCGCGTCCAGTCGTGCTGCTGCACCCGATGGTCGCCGTAAAGGGCCTCCCAGCGGCTTTGCCAATGGCCGGCGTCACTGTCCTGCCAGCCCGGCAACAACAGGATCTTCGGCGGGTTCATCCCCTCGCGGACCTCAGAAGCCATCGGGGTCCTGGACGGCAACCTGCGGCATCGCCATCGGCTGCGGTGCGCGCGGCGCCAGTGGCGCGGGCTGCTCGGCAGCCAGGGCGCTGGCCGGCGGCATCCTGACAACCAGCTCCTGCGCGAAGGCCACGAAGGCCGCGCTGCCCTTGGCTGCCGGGTCGACCACCACGCCGGGCAGTCCATAGCTCGGCGCTTCGGCAAGGCGGACGTTGCGTGGAATCACTGTATCGAACACCTTGTCGCCGAAATGCGCCTTGAGCTGCTCGCTGACTTGCTGCTGCAACGTGATGCGCGGGTCGAACATCACCCGCAGCAGCCCGATGATCTGCAGGTTCTTGTTCAGGTTCGCATGCACCTGCTTGATGGTGTTGACCAGGTCGGTGAGGCCTTCGAGCGCGAAATACTCGCATTGCATCGGCACGATCACGCCGTGGGCGCTCGACAGGCCGTTGAGCGTCAGCAGGCTGAGGCTGGGCGGGCAGTCGATGAGGACGAAGTCGTGGTCGTCGGCCACCGCTGCAAGGGCGCCGCGCAAGCGCTTGTCGCGTCGATCGAGGCCGACGAGCTCGACCTCGGCGCCGGCGAGCTCGCGATTCGCGCCGACGACGTCGTAGCCGCCTTTCGGGCTCGCCTGTCGAACCTCGGCGATGCCGGCGTTCTCGAGCAGGACGTCATAGACGCTCAGATCGAGCGTCCGCTTGTCGACGCCAGAGCCCATGGTGGCATTGCCCTGCGGGTCGAGGTCGATGACGAGGACTCGCCGGCCCAGTTGCGCCAAGCCCGCGGCCAGGTTCACGGTCGTGGTGGTCTTGCCGACGCCACCTTTCTGATTGGCGACGCAAAAGATGCGCATCATGTTGCTAGGATTCCTCAGTATCAATGTCAGCGTGTGCTCACTTAGTATATCGCGGCGACATCCACACGATGCAGCGTTCTGCGCTCAAGCTTGGGACAACGAGAAGTTGGACGGTTGCCCTGATGTTCGTCAGGGCGTCGATTTCTGCTTGGGGGACTTTCCCCTTCATCGCCAGCCACTCGCCATTGTCCGCGAGCAGATGCCGGGTAGCGCTCACCAAGCCCTCGAGCGCGGCGAACGCCCGACTGGCGATGACGTCGAACCCCTTCGCTGCCAGCGCCTCGACCCGCCCATGGACCGCAATGGCATTGCCTGCGCGGAGGACGGCGGCCGCCTGGGTGACGAATGCGGTCTTCTTGCCGACGCTGTCGATGCAGACGACTTCGGTCTCCGGCAGCACGACCGCGAGCACCAGCCCGGGCAGCCCTGCACCGCTCCCGACGTCGAGTAGGCGATCGATCCGCGCATCGATCCGCCGACGCTTCAGCGCCGCCGCCGCGGCTAGACAGTCGACAACATGCTGCGTCGCCATCTCCTCCGGGTCGCGCACAGACGTTAGGTTGTAGGTGGCGTTCCATCGCCCGATCAACCGCAGGTAGGCGACGAAACGATCGAGCTGGCCGTCATCGAGCGCGATCGAAAGCGCGCTAGCGCCGGCCCGAATTCGCTCGGCGAGCGCGAGATCGGAGACCGCCGAGCCTCGGCGAACGCTCAAGCGTCGGCCCGCAGCGGCTCGCCCGCCCGCGCCGACTCTGCCGGGGGCCGATGCTTCTTGACGTGGACCAGCAACAGCGAGATCGCCGCCGGTGTGACGCCCGGCAGGCGGGCCGCAGCGCCGATCGTCGCCGGGCGCCGCGACTTCAGGACCTGCCTCACCTCGAACGACAGCGCCCGGACCGCGTCGACTTCGAAATCGGCCGGAATCAGCGTCGACTCGGCCTTGGCGGCCCGCTCGACGTCCGCCTGTTGCTTGACGACGTAGCCCGCGTAGCGCGTGGCGGTCTCGATCTGCTCGATCGCCTGGTCCGCGAGCCGAAGACCGACCTCGGCCCGCAGCGTTTCACGTGAAACCAGCGATTCCGCGAGTTCCGGGACCGCCGCCACATCGTCGTAACCGAAGCCAGGACGGCGCAGCAACTCCAGCGCGCTGCGGCCGCGCAACTCGTCGTCGCCGCCCGCCGAGGCACCTACGCGCGACGACGCGAGCCTGGTGGTTTCACGTGAAACGATCTCGCGTTTCCGGGAGAACGACTCCCAGCGGCTGTCGTCGACCAATCCGAGCTTCCGCCCCGCCTCGGTCAGTCGAACGTCCGCGTTGTCTTCGCGCAATTGCAACCGGTACTCGGCCCGGCTGGTGAACATTCGATAAGGCTCTGTGACGCCCTTGGATACCAAATCGTCGATCAGTACGCCGAGGTAGGCCTGCTCCCGGGCGGCAACCCAGGGAGCGTCGCCGCGAGCCTTCAGGGCAGCGTTGATGCCGGCGTGAAGACCTTGGGCGGCCGCTTCCTCGTACCCGGTCGTTCCGTTGATCTGGCCGGCAAAGAAGAGGCCCGCGATGGCGCGCGTCTCGAACGATCGCTCGAGGGCACGGGGATCGAAGTAGTCATACTCGATCGCGTATCCAGGACGCACGATCTCGGCGTCTTCGAGCCCACAAATCGATCGAACAGCGTCGATCTGCACGGAAAAAGGTAGTGACGTGGAGATCCCGTTCGGATAGACCTCGGCCGTCTCGAGCCCTTCCGGTTCGAGAAAGATCTGGTGCGATTCCTTGCCCGCGAATCGGTGCACCTTGTCTTCGATGCTCGGGCAGTAGCGCGGCCCGACCCCTTCGATCTGCCCGGTGAACATCGGGCTGCGGTCGAACCCGGCGCGGATGATCTCGTGCGTGCGGGCATTGGTTTGCGTGATCCAGCAAGAGATCTGCCGCGGGTGCTGGCGCGGGTCGCCGAGAAAGCTGAACACTGGCACTTCGTCCGCGCCGCCGTCGGGACCAACTCCATCCCCGCGCTGCTCGAGCAGCTTGGCGTAGTCGATCGTGCGGCCGTCCAGCCGCGGCGGCGTCCCCGTCTTCAGTCTCCCTTGCGGCAGCTTGAGCTCCTTCAGCCGTGCAGACAGCACCCGCGCCGGCTGCTCGCCAGACCTTCCGCCCGGGTGGCTCTCCAAACCGATGTGGATCCTGCCGTCTAGGAAGGTGCCCGCCGTCAGAACCACGCATGTGGAATTAAAGCGAACGCCCACTTGCGTGATGACGCCCACCACGCGGTCACCCTCCGTCACCAGATCGTCACAGGCGGCCTGGAACAAGGACAGCTTCGGCTGCCGCTCCAGGCGTCTTCGGATGGCTGCCTTGTAGAGCGTCCGGTCGGCCTGCGCACGCGTCGCCCGCACAGCCGGCCCCTTGGAGCCGTTCAGAATCCTGAAGTGGATTCCGGCCTCGTCCGCAGCAGCGGCCATGGCGCCGCCGAGCGCGTCGATCTCCTTGACGAGATGGCCCTTGCCGATGCCTCCGATCGATGGGTTGCAACTCATCTGCCCGAGCGTTTCGATCGAGTGCGTGAGCAGCAAGGTCGACGCACCCATGCGCGCTGCGGCGAGCGCGGCCTCGGTGCCGGCGTGGCCGCCGCCGACGACGATGACGTCAAAATGTCGCGGGGAGTGCATGGGGGCTTCTGCGAGAAGAAGCCCGATTGTATTTTTGCTGGGCCCCGGCGTGCTACCGACCCTCGACGGGCGACACTGGGTCGGCGGCCCGCAGCATTTCCGTGTGGTCGATTCCGTCCTCGAGATACGGTGCGCCGACGGCGATGAAACCGAGCGAGGCGTAAAAGCCCTCGAGCCGAGTCTGCGCCGAGATTCGAACCGCCGTCACCCGCCAGATCGTCTCGACGAGCGTCATCGCGCGCTCCATCAGCTCGCGTCCGAGGCCGCTGCCACGTGCGTCGAACCGCGTCAGGACGCGCCCAATCGATGCGTCCGAGTACTTCGCGCCCGGCGCCAGCAGCCGTGCGTACGCGATCGGCTCGGCGACCGCCGGCGCCCAGGCGAAGAGGTGGTGCGCGAGCTGGTCGCAACCGTCGGCGTCGAGGTACGCGCAGCCTTGCTCGACGGCGAACACCCGCTGGCGCGCCGCGTAGATGCCGTCCAGCTCACGCGGCGTGAGCGAATCGAACGGAACGCAGCGCCAGACGAGCGCCGCGCCGGTGCCGCGATCGGCAGGAGAAGGCGTCATTTCATCGCCGCCTGGTGCAACTGGCGCGAGACGGACCAGACACCCACCGCCGTCAGCGCCGCGCAGACGCCGAGCGGGATGAGGATCTGGGCGAGGTCGAGCGCCTCCCCCTTCAGCACGCGCGTCATGAGGGTGTTCTGCGCCAGCGCAGGGGCCCACAGATGCCATGGCGCCTCGCCGCCGAGATCGAAGACGTTGACCAGCGGCAGCAGCGAGACGGCGAGGACGACGATCGTCGCGCTGGCCTGCGCTTCCTTGAACGTCCGCGACCGGATCGCGACCGCCATCAGCACCGCCGCGAGCGCCGCGGCGAGCGGCAGCAGGAGCAGGATGAACATTCCCGCCTCGCGAGGCCCGTACTGGAACATCGCCTGCAGCGTGTCGCTGCGCAAGACCCACTGGCCGGGCAGGAAGCTGAAGCAGCTGAGCACCGCGATCAGGACGCTGACGCACGCCACTGCGCCCCACTTGCCGACCACGAGCGCCCAGCGCTCGGTCGGGTTCATCAGCAACGGCTCGAGCGAGCCGCGCTCGCGCTCGCCTGCGGTCGTGTCGAGCGCGGCGTTGAGCGCGCCGTACAGCACCGCCATCATCACGAAGTACGGCAGCATGCCCGTGATCCGCGTCGCCCGCGTCTGCGTGCTCGCGAGATCCCGATCCTCGACCTGCATCGGCTCGAGAACCTGCGGCGAGACGCCGCGAAGCGCCAGGCTCAGCAGCGCGCGCTCGCGACTGAAGCCGCCGAGCAGCCGCTCGATCCTCGCCGTGCTCGCCTCGGAGCGCTGGTTGGCGCTGTCGGAGACGATCTCGACCACGGGCGCGTCGCCGCGCACGAGCGCTGCCTCGAAGTCCTCCGGGACGACGACGACCGGATCGTGAAACGTCGATCGCCGCAGCCGCACCTCGAAGTCGACGGGAGCTTCCTTGACGACGTACGCCTGCCGTTCGAGGAAGTTGCGCAGCGTCGGGGCGCGCTCCGAACCGGAGAGATAGACCTCGCGCTGCTCGGCTTGCGACTCGAGCGAGGCAACGAGCCCGGAGATCGCGAGCAGCACGAGCGGCCCCATCAGCACCGACGAGACGAGCACCGTGGCGAGCGTGCGCCGGTCGCGCAGCGCATCGCGCAGCTCCTTGCACAGGACGACGACGACAGCAGCGACGGCGCCCCTCACGCCGTCGCCTCCGCGCCGGCGCGCTCGGCAGCGAACGCGAGCTTGACGAACGCCTCCTCGAAGTCACGCTCGTCGGTCTTCGCGAGCAGCTCATCGACCGTTCCTGTCGCGACGGTGCGGCCGTGCGCGACGACGACGACGCCGTCGCAGAGCCGCTCGACCTCCTGCATGATGTGGGTCGAAAAGACGATGCACTTCGAGCCCCCGGCCGGCGTTCGCAGCCAGCGCAGGCTCTCGCGCAGGGCGCGCGTCGCCAGCACGTCGAGGCCGTTGGTCGGCTCGTCGAGGACGATGTTGGCCGGGTCATGGACGAGCGCGCGGCAAAGCGCCGTCTTCATCCGCTCACCCTGGCTGAAGCCGGCGGCACGGCGATCGAGCAAGGCGGTCATCTCGAACATGCGGGCAAGCTCCTCGGCGCGCGCCTCAGCAGCCTCGCGCGCCATCCCATGCAGCGCCGCGTAGTAGATGATGTTCTCGCGCGCCGTCAGGCGCGGATAGAGGCCGCGCGAATCCGACAGAACGCCCATCCTCGCCAGCACCTCGCGCGGCCGGGCGACGACGTCGATGCCGTCGACGCGCATGCTGCCTGCGTCGGGCGCGATCAATGCCGCGAGCATGCGCAGGGTCGTCGTCTTGCCGGCGCCGTTCGGGCCAAGCAGCCCGGTAATGCGGCCGTCCGGCGCATCGAAGCCGACATCGACGACGGCCCGCACGCGCCCCTCGCCGGCAGCCGCCGGCGGCGAGCGCCGCCAGCGACGCCCACGTGCCGGCAGCGGAAACGACTTGGCGAGCGAGCGGACCTCGATCACCGTGCCACCCACGAAGAAGCGGCGCTTGCGCCTTCCGAGCCGATCGGACGAAACGCTGGCGGCCGCGGAACCGTCGCCGCGCAGCCGGCGTCGACCGCGAGCGCGTCGCTGTCGGCGGTCGCGTCGATGAAGCGATAGACGACGTCGCGCATGCAGCCGACACCAAGCACGCCGTGGCCGGCGTTGGCAACGACGATGTGGCGCGCCATCGGGCCGAGCGCGCGCGCGACACGCTCGCCATGGCGCGGCGGCGTCGCCGGATCGAGGCCGCCGCTCAGCACCAGCACCGGCGTCGAGCTCGCTGCGATCGAATAGAACGCCGCCGGCACGTCGCCGCGCGGCCAGTCGGCGCACATCCGACCGTAGAAGCGCGCGAACGCGGCGCCGAAATCGGCACCGGGCTCGTCGGCGCTCTCGCGCACGCGCGGCACGTCCTCGGCACAGACGACCGAGAGATGCATCCCCTCGGCGATCCGAGCCGATTTGCGGGCGCTGAACGTCGCATGGAGTCCGACGATCCCGGCGACGTCGCCGTGCTGCGCGGCGTCGATCGCCGCCGGCAGCGCGGCAGCGATCTGCGGCACGTAGAGCGCGTTGCGAACCGCGCCGAGGAGCATGTCGCGCCCGAGCACGAACTGCTCGCTGCGGCCAGTGAGTGGGTGCACCGCCGTGACCGTGCGCGGCAGCGATGCGAGCAAGGACTCGAAGTGCGCGCGCAGCTCGGGATGGTCGCGCGCGCACGCCGGCTCGGCGCTGCAGGCGGCAAAGAGTGCATCGAGAGCCGCCTGGTTGTCGCGCGAGAAACTCGCCGGCATCGCGAGGTCGGGTGGGACGACGCCGTCGATCACGCTTCGCCGCACCCTGTTCGGGAACTGGCGCTGGTATTCGAGCGCGACGCGCGTTCCGTACGACGCGCCGACGAGGTCGATCCGCTCGGCACCGAGGGCGCGCCGCACGGCGTCGAGGTCTTGCACCGCGATGCTGGTCGTGAAGTAGCGCAGGTCGTCTTCGCTCTTCACGTAGGGCAACTTCAGCAGTTGCGCCTTGCAGTCGATCGCGAGGCGGACCTGACGCTCGGGGTCGGACTGCTCGGCAAGCGTTTCATGTTCTGGTTCCTGGCACTGCAGCGGCGCCGAGTCGCCGGTGCCGCGCTGGTCGACGAAGACGATGTCGCGGCGGTTGTTGAGGCGGCCAAAGAGGGCCATCGTCGGCGCCGCGACCGCGACCGCGCTCTGTCCCGGTCCGCCGGCGAGCAGGAAGATCGGATCG
>DASXIP010000369.1:0-2650 GCA_036497875.1 Caldimonas sp. | reverse complement strand
CTTCCCGCTGCCAGCCGATGCGGGGATCGGGCCGGGCACGCGCGGCCTCAGCCTCGCCGAATCGGAGCTCGGTTTCGCCGCCAGCGTCGACCCGTACTTCCGCGGCGCCGCGAACATCGCGCTCGAAGCCGACAACAGCGTATCGATCGAAGAGGCCTACATCCAGACGACCTCGCTCGGCAACGGCTTCGCAGTGAAAGCGGGGCGCTTTTTCTCCGGCATCGGCTACCTCAATCCGCAGCACTCGCACACCTGGGACTTCGTCGACAACCCGCTCGCCTACCAGGCGATGCTCGGCACCCAATACGACGACGATGGCGTGCAGATGACATGGGTGCCGCCGATCGACCAATACGTCGAGTTCGGCGCCGAGATCGGGCGCGGACGGACCTTCCCGGGCACCGACACGAGCCGCAACGGTGCCGGCATGACCTCGCTCTTCGCGCACACCGGCGGCGACATCGGCGACAGCAGCAGCTGGCGCGCGGGCCTCTCGATGCTCAATGCCAAGGCGACCGACCAGGGCCTCGTCGCACCCAACATCGACGGCACGCTGGTCAACAGCAGCTTTACGGGCAACACGCGCGTCTACGTCGCCGACGCGATCTGGAAGTGGGCGCCGCACGGCAACGCGACGCGAACGAGCTTCAAGCTGCAGGGCGAATACCTGCACAGCACGCGCGACGGCAGCCTCGTCTACGACGTCGGCGGCGCCGACAGCAACGGCTCGTACCGCGCCCAGCAGTCGGGCTGGTATGTGCAGGGTGTTTACCAGTTCATGCCGTACTGGCGTGTCGGCCTGCGCACCGAGCAGCTCGACGCCGGCAACCCCGACTACGGCATCAACAGCCCGCTCTTTCCGACGAGCGGCTTCAAGCCGCACAAGAACTCGCTGATGGTCGACTTCAACCCGAGCGAGTTCTCGCGCGTGCGCCTGCAGTTCGCGCAAGATCATTCGCGCGAGGGCGTCACCGACAACCAGTGGTTCCTGCAATACCAGATGAGTCTCGGCGCGCACGGCGCGCACAGCTACTGATCGAACGACGCCGCGACCCGGAGTACTTTCATGAACAAACTTCGCTTTCTCCTTTCCCTGCTCGTCGCGCCGCTGGCGCTGCTGGCCCTTCCCGCCGACGCGGCGCTGCGCGTCTTCGCGTGCGAGCCCGAATGGGGCGCGCTAGCGCAGGAGCTCGGTGGCAATCTCGTTGACGTCACGGTGGCGACGAACGCCTTGCAGGACCCGCACCAGATCCAGGCCAAACCGAGCCTCATCGCACGCACACGTAGCGCCGATCTGGTCGCCTGCACAGGCGCCGAGCTCGAGATCGGCTGGCTGCCTGTGCTGCTGCAGCAGTCGGGCAACGCCAAGGTGCAACCCGGCCAGCCCGGCAACTTCGCCGCCGCTGACTACGTACGCAAGCTCGAGTTGCCGAGCCAACTCGACCGCTCGCAGGGCGATGTGCATGCCGCCGGCAATCCGCACATCCAGACCGACCCGCGCAACATCGCCCTCGTCGCGACCGCGCTCGGGGCGCGCCTGGCGCAGCTCGACCCGTCGCACGCCGGCGACTACGCGAAGATGCAGACGAGCTTCGCGCAGCGCTGGCAGCAGGCGATCGCGCGCTGGACGGCGCAGGCAGCGCCGTTGAGAGGCATGCCGGTCGTCTCGCAGCACAGGGCTTTCGTCTACCTCTACGACTGGCTCGGCCTGAAGGAAGTCGCGGTGCTCGAGCCCAAGCCCGGAGTCGAGCCGACGGCTTCGCATCTGCAGGAGGTGCTCGAGACGCTGAAGACGACGCCGGCGCGCATGGTCATCTACTCGGCGTATCAGGATCCGCGCCCGTCGGAGTGGCTCTCGTCGCACGCCAACATTCCGGCGGCGAAGGTGCCCTTTACCGTCGGCGGGACGGAAGGTGCCAAGGATCTCTTCGGTCTTTTCGACGATACCGTGGCGCGCCTTCTCGCTGCCGGCGTCAAGCCATGAGTGCCGCCGGGCCGCTCTCAGGGCACTCGTTCCTCTGCGGGGGGACAGGGGCGAAGCGACGCAGGGGGCGCACATGAACTGGAGCGCGCTCGACTGGGGCATCCTCGGCCCGGCTCTGATCGCCGGGCTGCTCGTGCTCGCGACGCACGTGCCGCTCGGCATGCAGGTGCTCGACCGCGGCATCGTCTTCATCGACCTCGCCATCGCCCAGATCGCCGGCCTCGGCGTCATCGCCGCCGATACCTTCGGCCTGCCCGAAGGCGGCATTGCGGTGCAGGCCGCGGCGGTGACGGCCGCACTGCTCGGCGCCTGGCTCCTCACGTGGACCGAAAAGCGCGCGGCACAGCAGCAAGAGGCGCTGATCGGCGTCATGTTCATCCTCGCCGCGTGCGCTGGGCTGCTGCTGCTCTCGGGCAATCCGCACGGCGGCGAGCACCTCAAGGACCTGCTCGTCGGCCAGATCCTCTGGGTGCGCACGACCCACCTGTTCTGGCTCGCCGGTCTCTCGCTGCTGCTGCTCGCGGCGCTCGCTTCCGGCGGGATCGCGCGGCTCGGTCGCTTCGGCTTCTACGGCGCGTTCGCGCTCGCGGTGACGGCGTCGGTGCAACTCGTCGGCATCTATCTCGTCTTCTCGAGCCTCATCATCCCGGCGCTCGCGACCAGCGG
>DASXIP010000368.1:0-2844 GCA_036497875.1 Caldimonas sp. | reverse complement strand
TCGCATCGTTGAGCAGGCTTTCGCCTTCGAGGATCTGCAGGACGCGATGAGGCAGCGGCGCTGCGCGCAGTACGGCCGTCGCCGCGGCGGCGTCAGGCGGAGCGACGATCGCGCCGAGGGCGATCGCCGCTGCCAAGGGGAGCGCCGGCACGAGGGTGCGCGCGACGATGGCGACGACGGCAGTCGTCGCCGCGACGGCGACGAGCACGAGGCCGGCGACCGGCACCAAGTTGTCACGCAGGTCGCGCAGCGACGTGTCGTAGGCGGCGTCGAGCAGGATCGGCGCGACGAAGAGGGCCAGCGCCAGCTCGGGTTGGAGGGCGAACTTCGGTGCGCCGGGAACGAAGACCAGCGCACAGCCGAGGATCGCCAGCAGCGATGGGTAGGGCGCCCGCCAGCGCCGCGACACCGCCGTCAGGCCGACTGCGGCGACGAGGAGGAGGAGCGTCCATTCGAAGATCACCATCGGCACGTGAGTCTGGCATATTGACCGCCCCGCTCATCTCGTGAGGCAGTATTGAGACAGCTTCAAGGACCGCGATCCCTCTCCCCGCTCGGCCTTGTCTGCGCAGCCATGCTTGCATGGGCCGCAGCGACTGGAGCCATCGCCGCCGACGCGCCGCGCATCAAGGTCGCGAGCGTCGCGGACCTGCCGCGCTACAGCTATCCGATCCCCGGCCCGGCATCGCAGTTCGTCGAGGCGAGCCCGGCCTTCTTCGACGTCTTTGTCGCCAAGGTCCGCGCCGATGTCGACACGCTGCTCTCCAAGTACGAGATCGACGATCGCTCGACGATGCGTCGCATCCTGCACGCGAAGCAGAACATGCAGGAGCTGGCGGGCGACGATCGCGGCGCGCTGGAGACGCTGGCGACGCTGCGCGGGCTCGAGGACAAGCCGGCGAGCCGTCTCACGAGCGGTCTCGCCGAGCAGGCGCGTCTGGAGGCGGCGCTGGAGTCAGGGAGCGCGTCGGGCGCGAAGTATGAGCGGGCGTTTCGCGCCCGCTACGCGGCGCTCGTGACGCCGCTGCCGTGGCAGCAGGTGCAGGACAGCGTCAAGGCGTCGTACGGGTTCAGCCGCTTGATGAGTCGCGCGTCGTTGCTCGGCGACGTGCAGTCGGAGATCGATCCGGCGGTTGCCAAGTCGGGTGTCGTCGACCTCGACCAGGCGTGGACGCTGATCGCGATCCGCGTCGCCCTGCTGCGATCGCTGCCGGTGAAGGCGCTGAGGACCGAGGTGCTGCACGAGTACATCGCCAAGCACAGCTCGTCCCTGCCCGACATCTGGGCGGCGCGCGAGGTGACGCTCACCGTGAGCGACAAGACAACCCCGGTTCCGGTCGCGATCTGGGATTCGGGGATCGACGTCGCGCTCTTTCCCGACCAGCTGTTCACCGACCCCATGCCGACGGCGAGCGGCACGCACGGCCTGGCGTTCGACCCACAGGGCAACCCGGAGACGGGATGGCTGTACCCGCTGACCGATGCCGAGCAGAAGGCGTATCCCGAGTTTCGCGGCCAGATCAAGGGCAGGCTCGATCTGCAGAACGGCATCGATTCGCCCGAGGCGAGCGAGGTGCAGAAGAAGTTCGCGACGTTCTCGCCGCAGCAGATGCACGACTGGTTCGAGCTCAGCAAGCCGCTCAGCCACTACATCCACGGCACGCACTGCGCTGGCATCGCGGTGCGCGGCAATCCGGCGGCGCGCCTCGTCGTCGCCCGCTTCAACGACGAGCTTCCGTACCTGCCGTTCGAGCCCACCGAAGAATGGGCCCGCAGATTGAGCGCTGCGTTCCGGCAGATGGGCGACTATTTCCGCACCCGTCACGTCCGGGTGGTCAACATCAGCTGGGAAGACGATCCGGCCGAGTTCGAGACCTGGCTGTCGAAGACGAGCAGCGTCGCCGATCCGGCCGAACGCAAGCGCCGCGCCGACGCGTTGTTCGCGATCTGGAAGGCGGCGATCGAGACGGCCATCCAGTTGGCGCCCGCCACCTTGTTCGTGACCGCAGCGGGAAACAGCGACAGCAACGTCGGCTTCATCGAGGGCGTGCCGGCGTCGCTGCGGCTGCCCAACCTGCTGACGGTCGGTGCGGTGAACCAGGCCGGCGAGGAGACCTCGTTCACGAGCCATGGCGACGTCGTCGTCGTCCATGCGAACGGCTACCAGGTCGACAGCTTCGTTCCCGGCGGTGCCCGGCTGCGCCTGTCGGGTACGTCGATGGCGACGCCCAACGTCGTCAATCTCGCCGCCAAGCTGTTCGCGCTCGATCCGGCGCTGACGCCGGCGCGCGCGATCGAGCTCATCCGCGCCGGCGCGACGACCTCTTCGGACGGTCGCCGCCATCTCATCGACGAGAAAAGATCGGTCGCCTTGCTGGGACGTTGAACAGCCCCGCCGGCTGCTATCCGACGCAGATCCATCCGACGCGCACCGGCACGATCGTCTTCCCGCCTTCGCGCAGGACCAGCAAGCGCAGCAAGACCCCCTCCCGATGAGCGTCACGCCAGACCTCGGGATTCAGGACGATGTCGTCGTGCTGCAAGCCGGCTCTCGACGCCGGCGTGTCGTCGCCGACCATGATGATGCGTTTGGTGCGCGGATCGGCGAGGATGCCGACGCCGACGTACCTGCTGCCCGGGCACGCCGGCGCGCCCGTCGAAAGGCCGGGTCGGATGTCGACGCTGACGGTCCGCTCGCCGGCGTCGCGGAGGCTGTCGGCGGTTGCGAATTGCAATGTCGGCGGCGACGGCCTGGCGACGATGGTGGTGACGCGCAGGAGGGCGACCAGGATCAGCAGGTGCAGCAGGGTCGTCGCCAGTGCGGCGACGGCGCGAGGATCGACT
>DASXIP010000367.1:0-3338 GCA_036497875.1 Caldimonas sp. | reverse complement strand
GGAGACGACGATGACGTCGAACGGGCCGTCGGCGAGAAGTCCCTTCGATGCGTCGGCCTCGATCACACGCGCGTTCAGCACCCACGCGCGCTTCAGGTTCTCGCTCGCCAGCCGGGCCAGCTCGGGATCGATCTCGATCGTCGTCACGTGCTGCGACTTGTGGGCGAGCAGCGCCGCCATGTAGCCCGAGCCGGCGCCGATCTCGAGGACGCGCTCGTGGCGCTGGACGACGAGCTCCTGCAGCAGCCGTGCCTCGACCTTCGGCTCGAGCATCGTCTGGCCGTTCGGCAGCGGCACCTGGGTGTCGACGAATGCAAGCGGGCGATACGCCGGCGGCACGAAGTCCTCGCGCTTGACGACCGAGAGCAGCGACAGGACGCCCTGGTCGAGCACTTCCCAGGGGCGGATCTGCTGCTCGATCATGTTGAAGCGGGCTTGCTCGACGTTCATGGCAGCGCTGCGCGGTCCGGGGCTGGGAAGGAATTCGTACTGTAACGTTCGCGTTGGTCAGGCCGTCTCGGCGGACACGACGCTCCGTCAGGAACGCACGTTGCCGCTTGGCGAACCGAGGCCGAACGACGACACCATGGACCGCGACCAAGCTCTCATCGACTTTCGCGGCCGCATCGTCATGGTCGGCTTCGGCAGCACCGGGCAGGGCGCCTTGCCGCTGCTGCTTCGCCACGTCGTCGAGCGCGGCCGTGTCCTCGTGGTCACGCCCGAAGACGTCGATGTCGCTGCCGCGCGTGGCGAAGGCGTCGCGGCGCTCGCCGCCGCCGTGACGCGCGAGAACCACCGCGCGCTGCTTGCGCCGGAGCTGCAACCGGGCGACCTGCTCGTCAACGTCTCGGTCGGCGTCGGCAGCTGCGACCTCATCGCGCTTTGCCGCGAACGCGGCGCGCTGTACCTCGATACATCGGTCGAGCCCTGGCACGGCCACTACACCGACCCCGCGCTCGCGCCGGACACGCGCACCAACTACGCCTTGCGGGAGGCCGCGCTGGCGCTGCGTCGCCCGGGGCAGCGCTTGCCGACGGCGCTGCTCACTCACGGCGCCAACCCGGGCCTCGTCTCGCACTTCGTCAAGCAGGCTTTGCTCGACGTCGCCCGCGACACCGGCGCCGGGCCGGCCGAGCCGCCACCGGACCGCGAAGGCTGGGCCCGCCTCGCCGAGCAACTGGGCATTCGCGTCATCCACGTCGCCGAGCGCGACACGCAGCTGGCCGAACCGCGCAAGCGCCCGGGCGAGTTCGTCAACACCTGGTCGGTCGATGCGTTCATCGACGAGGCGTTGCAGCCGAGCGAGCTCGGCTGGGGCAGCCACGAGCGCCATTTCCCCGCCGATGGCATCCGCCACGAGAGCGGCGGACGCGCGGCGATCTACCTGCAGCGCCCGGGCGCGAGCACGCGCGTGCGCAGCTGGACGCCGCTCGGCGGCCGCCAGCACGGCTTCCTCATCACCCACGCCGAATCGATCTCGATTGCCGAGTACCTGACGATCGGCGATGCGAACCGGCCGCGCTATCGGCCCACGGTGCACTACGCGTACCACCCGTCCGACGACGCCGTGCTCTCGCTGCACGAGCTCGCTGGCCGCAACTGGCGCGCGCCGGCGGCCGGGCGCGTCGTCAAGGACGAGCTCGTCGGCGGTCGTGACGAGCTCGGCGTCCTGTTGATGGGGCATCGCAAGGGCGCGTACTGGTATGGCTCTCAGCTCGCGCTCGGCGAGGCGCGCAAGCTCTGCCCGCACAACAGTGCGACGACGCTGCAAGTCGCCGCCGGCATCCTCGCCGGCTGTGTCTGGACGATCCGCAACCCCGACCGCGACGTCGTCGAGCCCGACCAGCTGCCGTTCGACGAGATCCTGGCGATCGCGCGCCCCTACCTCGGCGAGCTGGTCGGCGTCTACAGCGACTGGACGCCTCTTGCCGACCGCGAATGGCTGTTCAGCGAGCCGATCGATCGCGACGATCCGTGGCAGTTCGTCAACTTCCGCGTCCTCTAGAGGCGGTGGCGCCGGGTCGGGCCCTGCATCGCTAACATCGCGGCCTTCGCATTGCGAGGAGTCCTTCGTCCTTGGACCTCATCCTGCTTGGCAAGGCCGCCCTCATGGGCATCGTCGAGGGATTGACGGAGTTCCTGCCGGTCTCGAGCACCGGCCATCTGATCCTCGCTGGCTCGCTGCTCGGCTTCACCGGCGAGAAGATCAAGGTGTTCGAGATCGCAATCCAGAGCGGCGCGATCTTCGCCGTCATGATCGTCTACCGTGAGCGCCTCGCCTCGACGCTCGCCGGCCTCGGCAGCAACGAGCGCGCGCGTCGCTTCGCGCTCAACGTCGCGGTCGCGTTCGTGCCGGCCGTGATCCTCGGGCTGCTCTTCGGCAAGGTGATCAAGGAACACCTGTTCACGCCGGTCGTCGTCGCGACGACCTTCATCCTGGGTGCGTTCGTGATCCTCTGGGCAGAGCGGCGCGGCCACGTGGCGCGCATCGACGACGTCGACGCGATGCGGCCGATCGACGCGCTCGGCGTCGGCCTGTGCCAGTGCCTTGCGCTCGTCCCGGGAACGAGCCGCTCGGGCGCGACGATCATCGGCGGCATGTTGCTCGGCCTGTCGCGCCGCGCCGCGACCGAGTTCAGCTTCTTCCTCTCGATTCCGACGCTGCTCGGTGCCGGTGCCTACAGCCTCTGGAAGGAGCGCGCGTTGCTGTCGGCGGCCGATCTGCCGCTCTTTGCCGTCGGTCTCGTCTTTTCGTTTCTCGCCGCGTGGCTGTGCGTCCGCTGGCTACTGCGCTATGTGTCGACGCACACCTTCGTACCGTTCGCCTGGTACCGCATCGCGTTCGGCCTGGTCGTGCTCGCGACGGCGTGGAGCGGCCTCGTCGTCTGGCAGGACTGACCGGCGGCGTTCAGGCGCGCCTGGCGAAGACAAGGTCGCGCACGCCGTGGCCGAGCGCGAGACCGCGCTGCTCGAACTTTGTCAGCGGCCGCCCCGGCGGCCGCACCGCGTAGCCGCTGCCCGCAGCATTGACAAGCGACGGCTCGGCCGCCAGCACGGCGAGCATCTGCTCGGCGTAGGGTTCCCAGTCGGTCGCGCAGTGCAGCGTCGCTCCGGCGGCGAGACGGCTGGCGACCAGGCGGACGAAGTCGGGCTGGATCAGGCGGCGCTTGTGGTGGCGCTTCTTGGGCCAGGGGTCGGGGAAGAAGATGTGGACGCCGGCGAGCGAGCGTGGCGCGATCATCGAGCGAAGCACCTCGACCGCATCGTGCTGGACGACCCGTACGTTGCCGAGCTTCGCTTCGTCGATGCGCTGCAGGAGCGCGCCGACACCCGGCGGG
>DASXIP010000366.1:0-3208 GCA_036497875.1 Caldimonas sp. | reverse complement strand
GCGGCCGAGCCAGTCGCCCGACTCGCACACCGGGCCGACGACGTCCCACGTGGCGAGCGCCGCGGCACCGCGCCGGCACTCGACGATCCGCATCCAGGCGTCGTACATCGCCGGTCGGACGAGGTCGTTCATCGCCGCGTCGACGATGCAGAAGTTGCGCTCGTCGCCGTGCTTCAGGTAGAGGACCTCGCTGACGAGGAGGCCGGCATTGCCGACCAGCGAGCGCCCCGGCTCGAGGATGATCTTCTTGCCGCCGTGGCCGCGCGCATCGACCCGGGCGAGGAGTTGCCCGACCAGCGTGCCGGCGTCGGGCGGCGATTCGTCGCGATAGGTGATGCCGAGGCCGCCGCCGACATCGAGGTGGGCGAGCGCGATGCCGTCGGCCTCGACCGCATCGACGAGGTCGAGCATGCGGTCGAGCGCGTCGACGTAGGGCTCGGTCGCGACGATCTGCGAGCCGATGTGGCAGTCGATGCCGACGACCTCGAGCCCCGGCAGGCTCGCCGCGCGGCGGAAGGCGGCATGCGCGTCGCCGTGCGCGATGCCGAACTTGCTGGCACGCAGTCCGGTCGAGATGTAGGGGTGCGTCTTCGGGTCGACGTCGGGATTGACGCGCAGGCTCACACGGGCGCTCCAGCCGGCGGCGACGGCGACCTCGCTCAGGAGCTCGAGCTCGCCGAGGCTCTCGACGTTGAAGCAGAGGACGTCGTGGGCAAGCGCGCGCGCCATCTCCGCCCGTGTCTTGCCGACGCCGGAAAAGACGATCCGCGTCGGATCGGCACCGGCGGCAAGGACGCGTTCGAGCTCGCCGCCCGAGACGATGTCGAAACCGCAGCCGCGCGCGGCGAACGATTGCAGGATGGCGAGCGTCGAGTTGGCCTTGATCGCGTAGCAGAGCAGGTGGTCGCGGCCGGCGAGGACGCGCTGGTACGCAGCGAGGGCGCGCGCGATCGCGGCGCTCGAATAGACGTAGAGCGGAGTGCCGAAGCGGCGGGCGAGGTCGACGGCGGCGACGCCTTCGACGAACAGCTGGCCGTCGCGCTCGGCGATGTCGGGAGCACCTGGCAGATTCATGGCCGTTGCACGGGGGACGACGCCGGCACCGACGCCGGCACCGCGATGGCGGCATCGGGAGCGACGTCGGCGGCGGCCGCGGGCACGGCAGGCTTGACACCGATCAGCGGCCCCTTCTGCCCGCATGCGGCGAGCATGGCCAACGCCGCTGCGCCCAGTACTCGCGGAGCCGTCGCCACTACACTGCCGAAGCGCCTGGACATGCCGAGATTATCGATCGTGAGTTCCGCCCCGCTTCGCCGCGACGATCTCAGCGACGCCGAGTACGACCGGCGCGCACGCGCGGTCCTCGCCGCAGTCGAAGCCGCCACCGACCGCTTCCTTCAGGACGACGTGATCGACATCGACGCTGGCCGCACCGGTGGACTGCTCGAGCTTGCGTTTCCGAATGGCAGCAAGATCGTCCTCAACACCCAGCCGCCGCTGCACGAGCTGTGGCTCGCGGCCGGCTCGGGCGGATTCCATTTCCGGGCGGTCGGCGAGCGCTGGATCGACCGCGACGGCCACGAGCTGTTCGACGTCCTGTCGCAGTGCGCCACGGCCCAGGCCGGGCGGGCATTGCGGTTCGATCCGTGAGGGGCGCCGCCCGTACTCAGCGGCGAAAGAGGTCGAGGATGGTGTTGCGTTCGTCGTCGCTCGGCGGCGTCGGCGCGGCCTTGTCATCGAGACCGAGACTGCTCACTCCGGCGCCGCGCGCGAACTCGTCGTAGTACCACTCGCCGTTCAGGTTGACGACGCCCTCGGGCGGCGACGGCTCCTGCACCGGAACGCCCTTCAGCATCGTCGCCATGTAGTCGATCCAGACCGGCAACGCGAGGCCGCCGCCGGTCTCGCGATCGCCCAGCTTTCTCGGCTCGTCGTAACCCATCCAGACGACGGCGACGATGTTCTTCTGCCAGCCGGCGAACCAGGCGTCGTGCGAGTCGTTGGTCGTTCCCGTCTTGCCATAGATGTCGGGCCGCTTCAGGGCGGCTCCAGCCTTCGCCGCCGTGCCGGCGTGGGTCACTTCCTGCAGCAGGCTGGTCATGACGAAGGCGTTGCGCGCTTCGATCGTCCGCGCTGACTCGTCCAGGACCGGCACACGCGCCTCATTGATGACGTGACCCTTGGTGTCAGTGACGCGGCTGATCAGGAGCGGATTGACGCGATAGCCGCCGTTCGCGAAGACGCTGTATGCGGAGGCCATCTGCAGTGGCGTGGCCGCGCCGGCGCCGAGCGCCATCGGCAGGTAGGCGGGGTGCTTGTCGGCGTCGAAGCCGAACCGCTTGATCCACTGCTGCGCGTAAGCGGGTCCGATCGACTTCAGGATGCGGATCGAGATCATGTTCTTTGACTTCGCGAGGCCGCGCCGCATCGTCATCGGCCCGTCGTACGTGCCGTCGTAGTTCTTCGGCTCCCAAGGCTGGCTGCCGGTCGTGCCGGCATCGAAGAAGAGCGGCGCGTCATTGATGACCGTCGCCGGGGTGAAGCCTTTCTCAAGCGCCGCCGAATAGATAAATGGCTTGAAGCTCGAGCCCGGCTGCCGCCATGCCTGGGTAACGTGGTTGAACTTGCTCTTCGAATAGTCGAAGCCGCCGACCATCGCGCGGATGCTGCCCGTGCGCGGATCCATGGCGACGAACGCGCCTTCGACCTCGGGGAGTTGCGTGATCGACCAGTCGCCCTTGGCGCCTCGGGTTAGGCGGACGACGGCGCCAGGGCGAATCTGCGTCTTCGGGTTGGCCTTCGCCGCGAGCGCCGACGTTGCCGGCTTCAGGCCGTCGCCCGTCACCGTCACCGACTCGCCGTTCTGCAGCATCGCGACCACCCTCTTGGCCGACGCCTCGGTGACGACCGCGGCACGCAACTCGTCGTTGTCGGGGAAGTCCTGCAGCGCCTCCGAGATCCGTGCGTCGAGCTCGCTCTTGTCGGCCGGCAGGTCGACGTAGTCCTCCGGGCCGCGATAGACCTGGCGCTTCTCGTACTCCATGATCCCCTTGCGCAGCGCGTGGTAGGCGAGCGTCTGCTCCGACGAATTCAGGGTCAGGAAGACGTTCAGGCCACGCGTGTAGGCCTCGGTGCCGTACTGGCTGAAGATCATCTGGCGCGCCGCCTCGGCGACGTACTCGGCGTGCACGGCGACGTCGCTCGGTGC
>DASXIP010000365.1:0-3005 GCA_036497875.1 Caldimonas sp. | reverse complement strand
GGTGTCGTATTCGTCGGCTTCGATCACGAACGGCGCCTCGGGCCTGCCGAGGCGTGCCGAGACGCCGAAGTTGAGTGGCACGCCGCCGACGAGAAAGCCCGGCGCCAGGCCGGCGGCTTCGAGGATCCAGGCCAGCATGGCGGTCGTCCCGGTCTTGCCGTGCGTGCCGGCGACGGCGAGGACGTGGCGGCCGGCGAGGACGTGCTCGGCGAGCCACTGCGGCCCGCTCGTGTAGGCGACGTTGGCGTCGAGGATCGCCTCGACCAGGGCGTTGCCACGCGTCAGCACGTTGCCGATCACGAACAGGTCGGGCGCGAGCAGAAGCTGGCCGGCGTCGTAGCCTTCGACCAGCTCGATGTCGAGCTCGCGCAGCTGCTCGCTCATCGGCGGGTAGACGTTGGCGTCGCAGCCGGTGACGCGGTGCCCCGCTTCGCGCGCGAGCGCGGCGAGCCCGCCCATGAACGTGCCGCAGATGCCGAGAACATGCAGGTGCATCGGACGATTCTAGAGAGCGCGAATGGCCCTGCGCGGCGCTCGGCGTCGGCCGCGCGTGCGGCAGCGCACGCTCAGTTGGTGAAGCTCGCGCGCGCGGCGGCGATCGTCGCGGCGATGTCGTCGTGCGTGTGCGCCGCGCTGACGAAGCCCGCTTCGTAGAGCGCCGGCGCAAGGTAGGTGCCACGCTCGAGCATGGCGTGGAAGAAGCGGTTGAAGCGATCCTTGTCGGTCGCCATGACCGCGCTGTAGTTCTGCGGCAGCTCGGTGGCGAAGAAGAAGCCGAACATGCCGCCTTCGCAGTCGGCGGTCATCGCCACGCCGGCCTCTTGCGCCGCCTCGACGAGGCCGACGACGAGGCCGCGCGTGCGCTCGGCGAGCGCGTCGAAGAAGCCGGGCTTGGCGATCTCGCGCAAGGTGGCGAGGCCGCACGCGGTCGCGACCGGGTTGCCCGAGAGCGTTCCGGCCTGGTAAACCGGGCCGAGCGGGGCGAGCTGCTCCATGACGGCGCGCTTGCCGCCGAACGCAGCCAGCGGCATGCCGCCGCCGATGACCTTGCCAAAGACGCTGAGGTCGGGCGCGAAGCCGGAGATCGCTTGCGCGTAAAGGCTCTGGGCACCGCCGAGCGCGACTCGGAATCCCGTCATCACCTCGTCGAAGACGAGCAGCGCACCGTGCGCGCTGCACAGCTCGCGCAGCCGCCGCATGAACGGCAGCGAGGCGCGCACGAAGTTCATGTTGCCGGCGATCGGCTCGACCATCACGCAGGCGATCGCATCGCCGTGGCCGGCGAATGCCGCCTCGAGCGCGGCGACGTTGTTGTATTCGAGGACGAGCGTGTGCTGGACGACCGCCTCCGGGACGCCGGCGCTGGTCGGATGGCCGAAGGTCGCAAGGCCCGAGCCGGCCTTGACGAGGAGCGCGTCGGCGTGGCCGTGGTAGCACCCCTCGAACTTGACGATGACGTTGCGGCCGGTGACGCCGCGCGCGAGCCGCAGCGCGCTCATCGCCGCTTCGGTTCCCGAGCTGACCAGTCGCAGCTGCTCGACGCTCGGCACGTGGCGCAGGATCTCCTCGACCAGTTCGGTCTCGCGCGTGGTCGGCGCGCCGAAGGAGAGGCCGTCGTCGACGGCAGCGTGCACGGCGGCCTGGACCGCCGGATGGCGATGGCCGAGGATCATCGGTCCCCACGAGCCGATGTAGTCGATGTAGCTCTTGCCCTCGGCGTCGATCAGGCGGGCGCCGTCGCCGCGGACGATGAAGCGCGGCGTTCCGCCGACCGCCCGAAACGCCCGCACCGGCGAGTTGACGCCGCCCGGGATGACGCGCCGGGCGCGGTCGAACAGCTCGGCGTTGGTCGACATCGTGGCACGCCGCCGGACCGCGTCAGTGGACGTGGCGCGGGTTCTTCGGCGCGATCGCCTCGGCTTCGCCGCCGGCAGCGACGTCATCGCCGGCCTCGGCTTCGTCTTCGCCCTCGGCAGGCAGCGCCCAGAAGAAGCGGTCGGGAACGACGTTGCCCATGCCCGGCCTGAACCCGGCGTCGAGCGCCTGGTCGAGGAAGGCGAGCGCCTCGCCGACGGCGGTGTGCAACTCGACCCCGGTCGCGAGCAGTGCGGCGAGCGCGGCCGAGAGCGTCTCGCCGGCGCCGACGAAGGTCGTCTCGAAACGCTCGAACTTCTCGCCCGTGATCGCGCCTTGCGGCGACGCGAGGACATTGTCGAGAAACTGGTCGGGCAGCGGCACGCTGGTGACGAGAACGTAGCGCGCGCCGTGCTTGTTGGCGGCGACCGCGAGCTCGCGCGACGACGGCAGCCGCTCGCCTTCCCAGTCGGGCAGCAGGAAGTCGGCGAGCGTTTGGTGGCTGCCGACCAGGACCTCGGTCTGCGGCAGCACGAGGTCGCGAAACGCCTCGAGGTAGGGCTGCTGCTCGTCCTCCTCGACCCAGGCGAGGTTCGGCAGGTAGGCGACCAGCGGCACGTCGGGATAGTCGGAGAGGATCTCGGCGACCGCGCTCACGCCTTCGGTCGAGCCGAGGAAGCCCACTTTCCACGCGGCGATCGTCACGTCCTCGAGCACGCTTCTCGCCTGTTCGACGATGACGTCGGCGTCGATCGCATGGTGGTCGAAGACCTCGGCGGTGTCGCGCATGACGATGCTGGTGATGATTGGCAGCGCGTGCGCACCCATCGCCGCGATCGTCGACACGTCACCTGCCGTGCCGCCGGCGCCGCTCGGGTCGTTGACGTTGAAGCTCATCACGCACGCGGGCGCTGCCTGTTCTTCCAGATCGCTGGGGTCGGCCTCGACGGCCTGAGAAACGTCGGTCATGGGATGCTTGGAAGGCGCGAGGGAGAGCCGTTCGAGAGGTCTCGGGAGACCTCTAGGCGAACGTGAACAATGTTGCGTATGTCCCTACACAGCCTTGCTTTTGCGAGAGGGGCCGTGTCTACAATCTGTCTGCATTGTAGTGAAGGCACCAGCCCGGACGTGAGCGACCCCAAGACCTGGAT
>DASXIP010000364.1:0-2997 GCA_036497875.1 Caldimonas sp. | reverse complement strand
CCGGCGGCCGCGACCTCAAGGAGGAGATCGGCGGGATCACGATGCTGCAGGGGCTCGCCGCGCTCGCCGCGGATTCGCAGACGCGCGTGATCGTGCTGATCTCGAAGCCACCCGCGCCTGCGATCGCGCGCCGGATCGAGGCGGCGGCGGCCGCATCCGGCAAGCCGGTCGTCATCCACTTTCTCGGCGCGAGGCCCGAGCAGGCTCGCGTCGGCGTGTCGAGCGCAGGGTCGCTCCGGGAAGCCGCCGATCTGGCCGTGGCCATTGCCCACGGCGAGCCTGGGTTCGCCTCTGCGGAAACGTCGGCCGGTGGCGCCGTCGCGGCCGTCGAACGGCGCGCCGCGGCGATGGCGCCGAAGCAGCGATCGGTGCGAGGACTCTTCACCGGCGGCACCTTCTGCTACGAGGCGCAACTGGCGTTCATCGCCCGCGACCTGACCTGCAGCTCCAATGCGCCGGCCAAGGGCGCGCTGGCATTCGACGGCCGCTTCGACGGCCACGTCTTCCTCGACCTCGGCGACGACGACTACACGCGCGGGCGTCCGCATCCGATGATCGACCCGACGCTGCGCGACGCGGCGGTGCGCACGCAGGGTGCCGATGCCGAGACCGCTGCGATCCTGTTCGACGTCGTGCTCGGATTCGGCTCGCACGCAGACCCGGCGGCAGGACTGGCGCGGGCGCTGACGGACGCCGGGCGCGAAGCAGCAGCACAGGGCCGCGCGCTGGCGATGATCGGCCACGTCTGCGGCACCGACGGCGATCCGCAGGACAAGGCCGCGCAGGTGCGCCAGCTCGAAGACGCCGGTGCCGTGATCGTCGGCAGCAACGTCGAGGCGGCCGCGCTGGCGGCGCATCTGGCGACACGGCTCGTCGCGCGCGCAAGCGAACGTCGAGGCTAGCAACGCAATGCCAGCCAACGCGCTCTTCAAGGACACGCTGACCGTCGTCAACGTCGGCCTCAAGGGCTTCGGCGACGACGTCGTAGCCGCCGGCGGCCGCTGCGTCTCGCTCGACTGGCAGCCACCGGCGCAAGGCGATCGCGAAGGCGGCTGGGCGCTGGCCGAAATTCTCGAGCACCCGCAGATCGCCGCCGCCAACGCCGACGCGCTCGCCCGCTTCATCGCCGCCAACCCGGTGCTGATCGATGTCGCCACGGCGCGCGACGTCTTGCCCGGCATGGCGGACGGCCGCAGGTTGATCGTCCATGCCGGACCACCGATCGCCTGGCGATCAATGTGCGGGCCGATGCAAGGCGCAGTGCTGGGCGCGACGATCCTCGAAGGCTGGGCGGAGTCGGTCGACGCTGCCGAGCGTCTCGTCGCCGGCGGTGGCATCGAGCTCGCGCCGTGCCACGACCAGGGCGCGGTCGGACCGATGGCTGGCATCATCAGCCCGAGCATGCCGGTCTTCGTCGTCGAAAACAAGACGGCGGGCAATCGCGCGTACTGCAATTTCAACGAAGGGCTCGGCAAGGTGCTGCGCTTCGGCGCCAACGGGCCGGAGGTCATCGCACGCCTGCGCATGCTCGCCGAGACAATCGCGCCGACGCTGCGCGCGGTGCTGGCGCGCACCGGCCCGATCGAGCTGAAGCCGTTGATGGCCCAGGCGATCAACATGGGCGACGAGGTCCACAACCGCAACGTCGCCGCAACGGCGCTCTTCATCAAGCGCATCGCGCCGGCACTGTTCGATGCCGACGCGCCGCGCAAGGACGCTGCCGCGACGCTGGCCTTCATCGCCGGCAACGACCACTTCTTCCTCAATCTGTCGATGGCCGCGTGCAAGTCGATGTGCGACGCGGCGGCGGGAGTCGCGGGCAGCTCGATGGTGACTGCGATGGCGCGCAACGGCGTCAACTTCGGCGTTCGCTTGTCGGGGACCGGTGACACCTGGTTCGAAGCACCGGCCAATCCGGTCGACGGCCTCTACTTCCCCGGCTATTCGATTGCCGATGCCGCGGCCGATCTCGGCGATTCGGCGATCACCGAGACCGCCGGTGTCGGCGGCTTCGCGATGGCCGCGGCACCGGCGATCGTCAAGTTCGTCGGCGGCACGCCGACCGATGCGATCCACCACAGCCTGCGCATGCGTGCGATCACGCTCGGCGTCAATCCTTCGTTCACGCTGCCGGCGCTCGACTTCGCGGCGGCCGCGGTCGGCATCGACGCGCGCAAGGTGGTCGACAACGGCGTCCTGCCGGTGATCAACAGCGGCATCGCGCATCGCCAGGCGGGCGTCGGCCAGATCGGCGCCGGCGTCACGACGGCGCCGATGGCGTGCTTCACCTCGGCGGTGAAGGCGCTCGCGCGCAGCTTCGACGAGCCAGGGAGGCCCACATGACCAAGCCGCTCGCGGTCGTCGCCGTCGGCGGCAACGCGCTGATCCTCGACGACCAGCACATGGCGCTCGCCGACCAGTACCACGCGGTCTGCGAGACCGCGACGCACGTCGCCACCATGATCGCCGCCGGCTGGAATGTCGTGCTGACGCACGGCAACGGGCCGCAGGTCGGCTTCATCCTGCGCCGCTCGGAGATTGCCGACGGGCAGGTGCCGACGGTCCCGGTCCAGTACGCGGTCGGCGACACGCAGGGCGCGATCGGCTTCATGTTCCAGAACGCGCTCGGCAACGCGCTGCTGCGGCGCGGCATTCGCATTCCCGTCGTCACCCTGGTCACGCAGACGCTGGTCGATCGCAGCGATCCGGCGTTCGCCAAGCCCGACAAACCGATCGGCTCGTTCATGACGGAAGAAGTCGCGCGACGCCTCGCCACCCAGCTCGCCTGGACGGTGATGGAGGACGGCAACCGCGGCTGGCGGCGCGCGATCGCGTCGCCGCAACCGGTGCGGGTGATCGAAGCGCCGATCATCGAACGGCTCGCCCGCGAAGGCGTGCTGATCGTCGCCTGCGGCGGCGGCGGCATCGCCGTCGAGGAGCTCGAGAACGGCGAGCTGCGCGGCGTCGAGGCCGTGATCGACAAGGACCGCGCATCAG
>DASXIP010000363.1:0-9942 GCA_036497875.1 Caldimonas sp. | reverse complement strand
CGGCTGGAAGGGAAAGTCGGTCGGCCAGGCCGGCGTCTACGAGCGCCAGGCGCTCGTTCTCGTCAACCGCGGCGCCGCGATCGGCTCGGAGGTGATGACGCTCTCGCGCGCGATCCAGGAAAGCGTCTATGGCCGCTTCGGCATCCGTCTCGAGCATGAGCCGGTGGTGGTATGAAGCTCGGCTCGGTGCGATCGATCGCACGCTACGCTCGACGTGACGATCACGGATGAGGTCTGCCGACTCGAGCGGAGGGGCCGGCATGCGCAGGCCCCTCCTTCGTTGTCGACGCCGGCACCTGCCTCGGCGGCGCGGCTGCCGTGCGTCGCCGCTACTGTGACTGCATACCGGTGAAGTAGGAAACGACGTAGGCCTTCACCGTGCCGTCGGCCTGCGGGACGCCCGAGACCTGCACCTTCGAGCCGACCTGCAGACCCGCGGTGAACGCGGCCAGGCCTGCCGGCGAGCTGAGATCCTGCGGCGTGATCGTGACGATGCCGTTGCTGCGATCGACCTGATAGGCGAGTGTCGCCGAGCCGCTCGCGGTGCTGAAGTCGACCGCAATTGGCATCGTGCCGCCCGCGGCGTTGACGCTGAACGCGTTGCCGCCAGCGCCCACGCCGGTGGCGACGGTCGTCCGCGGCAGCAGCGTCGGGATCAGGATCGCGTCGCGCGCCGTCCAGGCGCTCGGGTTCGCCGGGTCGCCCCAGATCGTGTACGAGAGCGCGCGCGGGTAGTAGGTGCCCGCGCTGCCGCCGAAGCTGATCGCCCCGCCCGTCGCCGCAGCGAAGCTCGCGCCGGCGCCGGCGCCGCTCGTTACCAGCGTCGGGTAGGCGAAGTCCCAGTATTTGAAGCCAGTGATCGCGTTGCCGCTCAAGGGGTCGGAACCGTTCGGAGTCGACGCGTCGATCTCCGTGAGCGAAACGGAGTAGCTGTCGCCAAGCGTCGCGAAGATGTTGCTCAGCGTGAAGCCGCCCGGCAACGCGCTCGTGATCCGCCCCTCGTACGGCGCCGATTCGATGTCGACCGCGGCCGCGACCAGCGGCACCGCGGTAACGTCGACCGGCGTGACGTGGACCTTGAAGCCGCGCATCAGATCGTGCGCAACCAGGAAGGACGGGCCGCTGCCTATCGGCGTGACGTCGGTCGAGCCGCCGGGGGCGCGGAAGAAGAATTGCGTGTTGGCGTCGACGGCGAGGCGGATCGGTCGGCCATCGGCGTTGTCGACGGTGAAGCCGCTGCCGGTGAGGTTGTCGACGTGGACGACGTGGCCTTCCGGGCTCACGAACACGGTGTTGAAAGTCGACGAGGCAAAGATGCGCGTCGCCACGCGCGTGCCATCCTGCTGGTAGCGCATCGCGATGCGCAGGTAGGGCTTGCTCGCCAGCGTCGCGGCGACGTTCGAGAAGTCGGTGATCGTCGCGTGCGTCTTCGCGTCCATGTCGTAGAACAGGGTGCCGTTGCTCGCGTCGGCGCGCACGTCGAGCGTGCGCGAGGTCGCCATGAAGGTCTCGGGCGAGACGATCGGCACGGTCGGCCGGTCGCGCGTCACCGTGAGCGTCGCGTTGTCGCTGGAGACGCTCGCGTAGGTGCCGTAGAGATGACGCAGCACGAGGCGCGTCAGGTCGCGCACCGGGCGATGACGGACGGGCCCGTTGAAGTTGACGGCCCAGATCGAGCTGCCGCCGCCGAGCGGGACGTGGCCGACGATGAAGGCCGGATGGCCGAGGTCGAACTCGATGTCGATCGCCGAGGTCGAGGTCGCGGAGGAGGCCACGGTGAAGGGCGAGACGAAGGCCACCGGTACCGTCACGGTCATGCTGCCGCTGGCGCCGCGCGCGCCCTGGATCTGCGTGCGGTCGCCCGGAATCGTCGTCCCCGCCGCTTCGGCGAAACCGGCTTCCGGGTCGCTGGCGACGGTAAGAACAACGTCGCCCGGGTTGGCGCTAATCGTCAGGATCGCGCCCGTGTAGACGCTGCCCGCGCTGAGCGAGGCGACGTCGAGCGATTCGCCGAGGTTGTCGAGCTGCTCGAGGTTGATCGTCAGCGGCGCGTTGAGCAGGTTGGCGCTGTTGCCCGAGCTGCCAGTCAGCACGACCGAGGTCAGCGTCACCTGCACGCTCGACCAGTCCTGCGCTGAGGCGTCGCTCAGCATCATCGGCACCGAGACCGACTGCGGCTGCCCGCCCGAGCCGCCGCTATCGGAGCCGCCGCCTCCGCCGCACGCTGCGAGGGCGAGTGCGGCGGCGAGGGCAACGGCGCTCTTGCCGTGACGGGGGGCGCGGCGCAGGCCGGCGCGGGCGGATTTCGAAGACATGGCGGCTCTCCTCGAGGGGTTGCGCGAAACGCGTTCCGACACGATATGTGCAGACAGCACATTCGGTCAACGCCGTCGGCGGTCAAGATTTGCAAAGCGCCCGCTCGCTGGGCGAAAACGCACGGATCACCGGCTTTCCGTCGGAGGTTTACTACATGTGCGATTTGCACAGATATACTCGGGAGCCGCTTCGGCCTGGCTTTCGCCGGCTCGCCGAAGCGCGAACACCGTGAGCACCCGCCCACCCGTTGCCGATCCGTCCGAACCCGCTTTCGCCGAGGCGCTCGGCCGCCTGCTCGAGCCGATCGCGCGCCTCTGCCTGGCGCGCGGTGTGCGCTTCGCCGCGGTCGAGGAACGGCTCAAGCGCGCCTTCGTCGACGCGGCGCGCGCCGCTAGCGAGGCACCGAGCCGCGACGTGAGCCGGGTCAGCGCCGCCACCGGCCTGACCCGCCGCGAGGTCACCCGCATCTCCCAGGACGTGACCGCCGCCGCGGCGGAGCGGCGCTCGCCGGCGACGCAGATCTTCACGCGCTGGCTGGGCAGCAACCGCTTCCACGACGCGCGTGGCCGGCCGCGGCCGCTCAAGCGCCAGGGCAAGGCGCCGAGCTTCGAGGCACTCGCGCAATCGGTCACCCAAGACGTCCATCCTCGCACCCTGCTCGACGAGTTGTGCCGCCTCGGCCTCGCTGCGGTCGACGAGAAGACCGACACCGTGCGCCTCGTTCGCGACGCGTTCGTGCCTCGCCACGACCGCTTGCGTATGCTCGGCTTCCTCGGCGCAAACGTCGGCGACCACATGGCAGCGGCGGTCGCCAACGTGCTCGCCGAGCAGCCGCCGCATCTCGAACAGGCACTGTTCGCCGACGATCTCTCCGCGGAATCGACGGCGGCGTTGCGCGCCCTCGTCGCCGAGCGCTGGAAGGATCTGCTCACGAGTCTCGTGCCGCGCATCCAGTCGTTGATCGACGCCGACGCGAAAGCCGGCCGCATTGCCGACCGGCGCGTTCGCGTCGGCCTCTATAGCTACCACGCACCGATGGCCGACGCGCCGGCGCGCCTGGGGGATTCGGAATGACGTCTCTTTTTTCCCTGGGCCCTCGCGGTCGCGCGCTCGCCCTGTGCGTGGCCCTGGCCGCGCTCGCGAGCTGCGGCGGCGGTGTTGACAGCGGTGGCACCGGCGGCCCGACGGCGCTCGCTGCCGGGCCGGTGACCGGCCTCGGGTCGGTCACCGTCAACGGCGTGCGCTTCGACGACGCTGGCGCGACGATCGTCGACCAAGACGGGCAGGTTCTGTCGCCCGATCAGCTCCAGGTCGGCATGGCTGCCGAGATCGACGCCTCGGCGATTGTCTCGAGCAACGGCACGTCGACGGCGACGGCGCTTGCCATTCGCACGCATAGCGAGATCGTCGGCCCGGTCGAGGCCGTCAATCGCCTCGGCACGGCGATGACCGTGCTCGGCCAGCCGGTGCGCGTTACCGTCGCGACCTGGTTCGACGAGTTGCTGCAGGGCGGCATCGGCGCGGTGAGCGTCGGCGACGTCGTCGAGGTTTGGGGCCAGTACAACGCGCGCACCGGCGAGTACGTCGCGACGCGGATCGCGCCCCGCCCGGGGGCGACCTCGTTCGAATTGCGTGGCCTGCTGGCCGCGGCCGACGACTCGGCGCAGACGATCGTCGTCGGCGGGCTCGTCGTCGGCATCGCCGCGATTCCGGCGGCGCAACGCCCGACGCTGACGATCGGGCGGTTCGTCCGCGTGACGCTGGCTGCCGCGCCCGTCGCCGGCGTGTGGGCCGCGTCCGCGCTGGTGCCCGGCAACGGCACGCTGCCCGATCGCCCGGACGCGCGCTGGGCCGGGCGCATCTCGTCGTTCATGTCGGCGGCGCAGTTCGTCGTCAACGGCGTGACGGTCGACGCGTCGGCTGCAACGTTCTCCGACGGCGGCGTCGGCGTCGTCCTTGGCGCGCGCGTCGCTGTCGCCGGCTCGTCGAGTGGCGGTGTGCTGAAGGCTGCGCGTGTCACCGTTCTCGGCGACGAGACCCTCGCCAACTCGACCTTCGAGTTGCATGGCGCCATCGCCGCATGGAACCCGGCGCAAGGCGCATTGCGGTTGCACGGCATCACGGTCAACGTCGGTGGCGCAGTGCAGTTCGTCGGCGGAAACCTGGCTGATCTCGCCATCGGCAAGCAGATCGACGTCATTGGAACGCTAAACGTGAACGGGATCGGCATCGACGCGCAGACGATCACGTTCGAGTAACGCCGCATTCGTCGGCGTCGGCTCGCGCGGCCGCCGCGCTCAGCCGCCGTCGTCGTCGTCGCTGCCGAGACGCGGCAATGACGTCTTGCCACCGCCGCGAAGCAGGCCGACCTTCGCATACGTCGCGAGCTTGTCGCGCGTATCGGCGATGTCGAGGTTGCGCATCGTCAGCTGGCCGATCCGGTCCTGCGGCGAGAAGCTCGATTCGCCTTTTTCCATCGTCAGCCGCTCGGGCTTGTAGCTGAGGTTGGGCGACTCGGTGTTGAGGATCGAATAGTCGTTGCCGCGCCTGAGCTCGATCGTCACCTCGCCGCTGACCGCGCGGGCGACCCAGCGCTCGGCCGACTCGCGCAGCATGATCGCCTGCGGGTCGAACCAGCGGCCCTGGTAGAGGAGGCGGCCGAGGCGGCGGCCGGCGTCGCGGTACTGCTCGATCGTGTCCTCGTTGTGGATCCCGGTGATGAGACGCTCGTAGGCGATGAAGAGCAGCGCCATTCCAGGCGCTTCGTAGATGCCGCGGCTCTTCGCCTCGATGATGCGGTTCTCGATCTGATCGCTCATGCCGAGGCCGTGGCGGCCGCCGATCCGGTTCGCCTCGAGCAGGAGCGCGACGAGGTCGGGCTGCTCGACGCCGTTCAGCGCCACCGGCCGGCCTTCGTCGAAGCGCACCGTCACGGCTTCGCGCTGGACGGCGACGTCGTCGCGCCAGAACGCGGTGCCCATGATCGGCTGGACGATCGTCATTCCGGTGGCGAGCTGCTCGAGGTCCTTCGCCTCGTGGGTCGCGCCGAGCATGTTCGAGTCGGTCGAGTACGCCTTCTCGGCCGCCATCTTGTAGGCAAAACCCGCCTTGGCCATGAACGCCGACATCTCGGCACGGCCGCCGAGCTCGTCGATGAACGCCTGGTCGAGCCAGGGCTTGTAGATCCTGAGCGCCGGGTTGACGAGCAGGCCGTAGCGATAGAAGCGCTCGATGTCGTTGCCCTTGAACGTGCTGCCGTCGCCCCAGACGTCGACGCCGTCCTCCTTCATCGCCGAAACGAGCATCGTGCCCGTCACGGCGCGGCCGAGCGGCGTCGTGTTGAAGTAGGTGACGCCGGCGGTCGAGATGTGGAAAGCGCCGCAGCGCAGCGCCGCGATCCCTTCGGCGGCGAGCTGGGCGCGGCAGTCGATCAGGCGCGCCTTCTCGGCGCCGTACTGGAGCGCCCGGCGCGGGATGTCGTCGTAGTCCGGCTCGTCGGGCTGACCGAGGTCGGCCGTATAGGCGTACGGGACGGCGCCCTTGCCACGCATCCAGTGCAACGCCGCGCTGGTGTCGAGGCCGCCCGAGAAGGCGATGCCGACGCGCTCGCCGATGGGAAGGTGCTGGAGGATGGTGGCCATGGGTTTCGCACGCCTTGAGGATGCGTTCGCGCTGGAAACAGGTATTTTCAACTGCCGGCGCCCGCCCCGACCGAAGGTGGTCCGCCACCGGGAGGCTGCGGTAAGCTCCCGGTCCCTCCGGGACCTGTGGCCCAGCCGCAACCGATGAGCACTCCCCCGCCGACTCTCAGCAAGCCATCCGTCGCCGCCGCCGGCAGCGACCACGACGCCTTGCCTGCCGGGACCCGGTTCGGCGAGTTCGAGATCCTGCAGGTGCTGGGCGTCGGCGGCTTCGGCATCGTCTACCTGGCGCGCGACGACTCGCTCGAGCGCGAAGTCGCGCTCAAGGAATACATGCCGGCCTCGCTCGCGGCGCGCGGCGCCGGGCCGCAGATCACGGTCCGGTCGAGCGCCTTCGCCGAGACCTACGCGATCGGGCTGCGCTCGTTCATCAACGAGGCGCGCCTGCTCGCCCGCTTCGACCACCCGTCGCTGGTCAAGGTCTACCGGTTCTGGGAAGACAACGCCACCGCCTACATGGTGATGCCGTTCCTGCAGGGCACGACGTTGCGCGACACCCGGCGCCGCATGGCGCATCCGCCCGACGAGGCCTGGATCCGCAGCGTCATCGCACCGATCCTGTCGGCGCTCGAGCTGCTCCACCGCGAGGGCGTCTATCACCGCGACATCGCGCCCGACAACATCCTGCTGCCGCGCGACGGGCCGCCGGTGCTGCTCGACTTCGGCGCGGCGCGCCGGGTCATCAGCGACCGCACCCAGTCGCTGACGGCGATCCTGAAGCCGAGTTACGCGCCGATCGAGCAGTACGCCGAGATGACGCAGCTGCGCCAGGGACCGTGGACCGACCTCTACGCGCTCGGCGCCGTGATCCACTACCTCGTCTTCGGCGCGCCACCTGCGCCGGCGACGGCGCGCGCCGTCGCCGAGGACGGCGACGCGATCGAGAGCCGTGTCGTTCCTGGCATCTCGCCGCGCTTCCTCGAGACGATGTCGTGGATGCTTGCCGTTCGCCCGACCCAGCGGCCGCAGAGCGGCGAGCAATTGCGGGCCGTCCTCGACGGCAACGCCGAGATTCCGCCGCGCGGCCCGGCGGGAATGACGATCCCCGGGGTGCTCGCTTCGACGTCGGCAACGACGGGCATCGAGCAGGGCGCCGACGCCACCCGGATCGCTCCCGCTTCGGAGCCCACGAGCCTGCCGGCGATGCCCACGCGGACGTCCGCCGCGACGACGAACTTCAGCCCGACGACGCAGATGCCGACCGCCCGGCAGACGTCCATCGCGCGACCCGGTGCGACGATGCCGGCAGTGCCGCCGGCGCAAGCGCAGCCGGAGGTCGCTGTGCCGCCTCCGGCAACGCTGGCGCCCGGCCCGTCGGGTCCGCCGACTCGCCCGTCCGCGATCGAGCCCGCGCCTTCGCGGCCCGCGCCGCTCGCGGCAGCGACGGCTCCGCAGGCGGCAGGCGGCGCCCGCTCCAAGCGACGGATCGCGCTCGCCGCCGGCGGCGTTGTCGTCTTGATCGCGGTGGCGGCGGCCATCCAGTTCGCGGGTCGTCGCGAGCCGACGGCCGCGAGCGCGGCGCCGGCGTCAGCGGCGGCGGCGAACATCGGGACGGTGCCCTCGACGGTCCCGGCGGCGATGTCGACCGGGCCCTCGGAAACGATTCTCGAGGCGCCGCAGGGCGCCGCCACGCCGGTGTCGCCGACCGATGGCAAGCCTGCGCCGCCGTCGTCGTCACCGGCGGAGGCCGGCGTGGCAGCCCGATCCACCACCGGCGAGCGGACAACCGCGCCGCTGGAAGCCGGCCAAGCGGCGAGCGGCGCTCGCGCCCGGCCGCCGGGTCGGCCGCCGGCGAGCGATTCGACCGATGGCGTTGCCGGCGGCAGCAACGCTGCCCGCGGCGGCGACGCGTCGGCTCTCGGCGCGGCTGGCGCGACCCAGCCTCATCCGCCCGCACAGCCGGCGGTGCCGCGCGATCCCCATGCCGCGCAGCGGCCCGGGCAAGCGACGCCGGAGGCCGAGCCACAGACCGCGACCGAAGCCTGCGCCAGGCTCGGCGGCGGCTTCTTCGCCCGCAACGTCTGCCTCGACGAGAAGTGCGAGGAGGCGCGCTACCGCAATGTCGGCGAATGCCCGGCGGTCCTTGCGCGCAAGCGCCAGCGAGAGCATTGATTCGCATGCCTCGCGCCGACTGGCGGCGCGACGCCGCCCCCGGGAAGGTTCGGTAGCCGCGCACGGCACGCGTCGCTATACCGGGCGTTCCTGCCACCAAGAACGGAGCATCCGTGGCGACGCCTAACGAGTTCGAGGTTCCGGCCGACCGGCCCCATTTCGCGGTCTGGCCGCGGCGCCTGCCGCGCGCCACCGTCGCGCCGGAGACGTCGCTCTGGTTCAACCTGGAAGTCGCGGCGGCACGCTTTCCGAACCGCACCGCTTACTCGTTCTTCGGCCGCGCGCTGACGTATCGGCAGATGCGCGACGACGCGATCGCGCTCGCTGGCTGGCTGCAGAAGGCCGGCGTGCAGAAGGGCGACCGGGTCGCCGTCTTCCTGCAGAACTGCCCGCAGTTCCCGGTCGCGCTCTACGCCGCGCTGCGTGCCGACGCCGTCGTCGTGCCGGTCAATCCGATGAACCGCGCCGACGAGTTCCAGCACTACATCAGCGACCCGGAAACGAAGGTGGTGATCTGCAGCGCCGACCTGGCGGCGATCGTCGCCGCCGCCAACGCTGCACTGCCCGAAAGCCAGCGCCTGCGGGCAATCGTCGCGACGCGCTACAGCGACACGATGCCGGCCGGGGCGATCGCCGATGCCGACGCGCCGTCGCCGGCGACGAACGAATGGCTTCGCAGTGACCCGCCGTTGCCGGCCGGCTGCACGCGCTGGCTCGATGCGATCGGCGAGCGGCTCGCTCCAGGGCCGACCACCGCCGGCCCCGACGACCTGGCTCTCCTTCCGTACACGTCGGGAACGACCGGCCTGCCCAAGGGCTGCATGCACACCCACCGCACGCTGATGCACAACGCCGTCGGTGGCCAATGGAGCTTCGCTGGTGGGCCGGAGCCGGTCGTCCTCGGCGTCGTACCGATGTTCCACATCACCGGCATGCTGTACAGCGTGCTCGGCTCGGTCTACTCCGGCTGCATCGTCGTGCTGATGCCGCGCTGGGACCGCGAGCTCGCCGGCCGCCTGATCTCGCGGCACCGCATCTCGCACTGGACTTGCATCCCGACGATGGTGATCGACCTGTTCGCGAGCCCCAACTACAAGAGCTTCGACCTCTCTAGCCTGCGCAGCATCAGCGGCGGCGGCGCGGCGATGCCGCATGCCGTCGCGCAACGCCTGCTCGACGAGTTCGGCCTCACCTTCGCCGAGGGCTACGGCCTTACCGAGACGGCGGCGCCGAGCCACGCCAATCCGCCCGAGCGCGCCAAGCTGCAGTGCCTCGGCATTCCGATCTTTTCGGTCGACTCGCGCGTCGTCGATCCGCTCACGCTGAACGAACTCCCGCCCGGCGAGGTCGGCGAAATCATCACCCGCGGTCCGATGGTCTTCACCGGCTACTGGAAGCACCCGGAAGCGACCGAGGCGGCGTTCGTCGACTTCGACGGCCGCAAGTTCTTCCGCACCGGCGACCTCGGCCGGATGGACGAGGAGGGCTACTTCTTCCTCACCGACCGCCTCAAGCGGATGATCAATGCGAGCGGCTTCAAGGTCTGGCCGGCGGAGGTCGAGATGCTGCTCTACAAGCATCCGGCGGTGCAGGAGGCCTGCATCATCGCCGCGCGCGACGCCTATCGCGGCGAGACCGTCAAGGCCGTCGTCGTGCTGCGCGCCGACGCCAAGGGCAAGACGACCGCCGAAGACATCGTCTCGTGGTCGCGCGAGCACATGGCGGCCTACAAGGTGCCGAAGATCATCGAGTTCGTCGACGCGTTGCCGAAGTCGGGCTCGGGCAAGGTGATGTGGCGCCTGCTCCAGGACCA
>DASXIP010000362.1:0-1718 GCA_036497875.1 Caldimonas sp. | reverse complement strand
GACCTCGATCCTGCTCGCCCGCCTGCCGACCAGGCTCGGCGACGCGCTGGCGCGCTTCTTCGCCGACGTCAGCGTCGGCGACATCGCTCGGCTCGGCTTGCGCCGCTCGCCGATCTCGCCGTTGCGTGAGCTGCGCGAGCTTGGGCGCACTCCGGTGATCGACGTCGGCACGCTGGCGCGCATCCGTGCCGGCGAGATCGCAGTCCGGCCGGGAATCCGCCGCATGCAGGCCGATGGCGCCGAGTTCGTCGACGGCACCAGGGTGCCGTTCGATGCCATCGTGCTCGCCACCGGCTACCGCGCCGGAATCGACGCACTCTTTCCGGGCATCGAAGTGCCGGTCGACGCCAACGGGCTGCCGCTGGCCGTCGCAGGCGAGGGGCCGCTCGCGGGAATCTACTTCGTTGGCTTCGACACTTATCAGCCCGGGGGCCTGCTGCGCGCGATCGCCGCGCAGGCGCTCGCCGTTGCCGAGCGGATCGGCCCGACCCCGGCACCGGCGCGGGCCGCATAGTGGTTCGCGCCCTATCGGCCCAGTCCGGCGCCGACTAGCATCCGCTCCCACGCGCCGGACACTCACGTGACTTGGGCGCTTGCCCTGGAGGGGGCATCGTTGCCAATCCTTGCCCGAACAAGAAAGAGCAACCTTGAATCCGAACGAGATCGCGATCTACGCCGTCGAGACCAAGGCCATCATTCAGATCCTGTGGGGGCTGCTGCTGATCATGGCGATCACGCTGGTCGCGGTCTCCATCATGTATGTGCTGCTGCGCCTGCAGATGCGCTCGAGCCGGCGCCGCGAGGCCCAGCTCGCCCGCAACGTCGCCGCGAAGTCGGAGGAGATCACCCGTCTCGAGGCCCGCATCGCCGAGTACGTCGAGATGGAAGAGGGTGTCGAGGAGCTGAAGACCGAAGTGCGCCGCGCCGACGCGATCCGCAACAAGACCGAGGAGCGGCTGCGCCAGCAGAACACCGAGCTCGACGAGCTGCGGACGGTCGCGCACGAGCGCATGAAGGAGCTCGAGTACCTGCGCAAGATCGTCGAGCACGTCGACGGCTTGTAGAGTCCGGTCATGGACACCGACCCTCGAGCCGCCGCGCCGTGGCGCTACGGCCGCACCGCGATCGCCCTCCACTGGCTGCTCGCGATCCTGATCACGCTGACGACGGCGATCGGCTGGCGGATGATGTGGATCGAGCATGAGCCCGGCAGCGAGCAGTTCTTCGACCTGCACAAGTCGATCGGCCTCGTGATCGCCGCGCTCGTCGCGGCGCGCGTGCTCTGGCGGCTGACGCACCGGCCCGAGCCGCGCCCGACCGGACCGGCGTGGGAGGTGAAGGCGGAGTCGGTCACGCACGCCTTGCTCTACGTCCTCATCGTCGCGCTGCCGATCACCGGCTACCTCGGCGCCTCGTACAGCAAGGCGGGGGTGCAGTGGTTCGGCATCGCGACGCCGCGATGGGTGACTCCCGACCACGACACCTCCGAGCTGTTCTTCACCATCCACGGCGTGCTCCTCTGGACGCTGGTTCCGCTCGTCGTCCTCCACGTTGCGGGCGCACTCAAGCACGTGTTGATCGACAAGGACGGCACGTTCGGTCGCATGTGGTTCGCCCGGCGGCGCTAGCGAAGGTGCTCGAGCCGACCGGAAGCGATCCGGTTGCGTTCGGACACATGTGAAGCATCTGCACGCACGCCGTGAAAAATTCGTCGCTTC
>DASXIP010000361.1:0-7629 GCA_036497875.1 Caldimonas sp. | reverse complement strand
CTTCTATGCCGAATTCGGTATGGAGATGGACGCCGCCGCGGAGCAGACTGACGCCGTCCCGCAACCATTCGACTGGAACCAGAGCCATGACACCGTCTGCCGATCGCACCGTCCTCGTCCTCGGCGCCAACGGCCGCTTCGGCCTCGCCACCGCGCAAGTCTTCGCCGATGCCGGCTGGCGCGTCCTCGCGCAGGTCCGCCGCGACCCGGCAGCAGGCATGCCGGCCGCCGTGGAACTCGTCCGCGCATCGCTCGCGTCGCTGGCCGCAAGCGACGCCCTCGCCCGCCTGCCGCGCGCGAGCGTCGTCGTTCACGCGGTCAATCCGCTCTACACGCAGTGGAACGAGGCGATGCCCGCTGCGCTCGCCGGCATGGCGATCGCCGAGCGCCTTGGCGCCCGCTTCATGCTGCCTGGCAACGTCTACAACTACGGCGCCGCGATGCCGGCGCTGCTCGACGAGGCGACGCCGCAGCGGCCGACGACCGCGAAGGGCGAGATCCGCGCCGCGATGGAACGCGCGGTCGAGTCGCGCGTTGCCGCTGGACGGTTGCGCGCGACGGTGATCACCGCCGGCGACTTCTTCGGCGCCGGCAGTGGCAGCTGGCTCGACCAGGTCGTCGTCCGCTCGATCGCGCGCGGCAAGCTCGTCTATCCGGGCGAGCCGACGCTCGTCCACGCCTGGGCCTATCTGCCCGACCTGGCACGCGCGTTCGTCGCGACGGCGGCGCTCGCCGACCTGGCACCGTTCGAACGCTTCGCCTTCGCCGGCCATTCGGTGACCGGCACCGCGTTCCTCGCCGCGCTCGAGCGCGCGGCGGCTTCGCTCGACCTCGCACCGACGCGCGGCTGGCGCCACGGGCGCATGCCGTGGCCGCTCCTGCGCATCGCCGGGCTGGCGATGCCGCTCTGGCACGAGCTGGCGGCGATGTCGTATCTCTGGCGCGTACCGCACGCGCTCGACGGCCGCAGGCTCGCGGCGCGCTGCGCCGCGCTGACATCGACGCCGCTCGAGCTGGTCCTGCGCGAGAGCCTGCTCGCGCTCGGGCTCGGCCGCGCCGGCGGCCCGGTGGCCGTGCTCGCGACGCGCTGAACCACCTCGTTCCGGGGGGTGGCGCGACGGGCACGTCGCGTGCTCCGGATGTGAGCTTCGCGTTTGGGTCATCATCGACCGTGCCGACACCATTCCGGCGCCGACCGCCAAGGTCGGCCGACAAGACATCGAGATGACGCCTGCCGAGATCGACCGAGTGTTCGGGCGTGGTCGCCTGAGGATGACGACCGCCGAGCACGTCGAGGTCTACCGCGAGGAAGCGCGCGGTGACGAGGAGCGGCGCTACACGAAGCGCTTCCTCGCGACGGCGAGCGGCGACTTCCGGGCCTGGACCGAGCGCGAGTGGCGGCTCCTCGACCGCCTCGGCACGCGCGGCGACGCCGCGGTGGCCAAGGCCGTTCGCTTCTTTCCCGCCGACGAAAGCGGCATGGCGCGGCTGCAGACGCGCGACGCCGGCGCGACCGTCGACCAATGGGCGGCGCTCGTTCCGCTGCAGCGCGCGGCGCCGGTCTTGCCCTACGTCTTCGGCGACTGCGCCAACTGGTGGGCGCTGGCGCGCCAGTGCCTGATCGCGCTCGATCCGTTGCATGCGCTCGGCTTCGTCCATCTCGACTTCAAGGCCGACAACGTCTGCATCCCGTGGAAGCCGGCGCAAGCGGCGCGCCCGGCTCCCGGTCAGCCGCTTGCGCCCGACTTCGACGCGCTCGCGCTGATCGACGTCGCCTTCTCGCTCCTGCCCGGCATCGACCTGCCGGGCCCGCTGCCGCTTGCGCGCGAGCCTGGCTACGAGTACCAGTCGCCGCGCCTCCTCGACGCGCTCGCCGAAGGGCGGCGCGGCAACCTCGCGCCGACGATCGAGCTCGATTGGCGCTGCGACCTGTTCAGCGTCGCGGCGATGCTGTGGCGCTACCTGCCCGAGCTCGACGACGCTGCCGGGACCGGCTGGACGAGTCAGCGCCATGCCTCTGCGACCAGCTTCGTCCGCCAGCTGCTCCACGTCCACGCGGAGCCGCTGCCGGCCGCGCGACCGCATCGCGCGCTGATCGGCCAGGCCGCGCTCCACCTTGCCGAGCCGCAGCTCGCCGCAGCGTTGCAGCTCGGCAGCGCGTTCGATCCCGAACGCACCTGGCCACACGGCGCCGAAGCGATGCCGCTGACGCGCGTCGTGCCGACGGGCAGTGCGGCGGGCGCAGCGGCCGCGACGCGGTCGGCGCGAGCGGCGCGAGCGGCGCGGGCCGAGCGTCGCGAGCCGATGGTCGCAGAGCCGATCGACTCGACGAGGGTGCCGCTGGTCGACGTGCCCCTCGACACGCCGTTCGATGGGCCACTGGACAGGACCCTCGACCTGCCGCTCGATGTCTCGCTCGACGCGCTGGTGGCCGAGGCGATGGCGACTCCGATCGTCGGCCCTGGCGTGGCGCCGACGGCGCCTGCCACTCCTTCCGCGCTGACCGCCGCGATCTGCGGCAGTGCGCCGGCGGCGGAGGCAGCGCCGATGCCGCCGCGGAAAGCGATCGCGGCGCCGATCGCTGCCGCGCCAGCGACGGCAGAAGCGCAGCTCACACCCCCGACGCCCACGCTCGCGCCCGCAGGCACGGCCGCGCCCCCAGCGCTGGTTTCGGCGCCGTCGGCAGCGCCGACGATCGCGTCGGTCCACGCCACGACCGCAGCGATATCTGCCGCGGCTTCGGCCGCAACGCAGGCGACCGCAACGCAGACACCGGCGCCGAAGCCGCCCTTGCGCGTCGTGCCGGCCGCACCTGCCGGCGAAGCCGCGCCTCGCCAGCCGCCGGCCGGCGCCGGGCTACCGCTGCGGCCACCGTCGACGCCGGTGCCGATCCTCGCCGCCGCGGGCGTGGGCGCGTTGCTCGTCGCGTTGGCCGCGTGGTGGGCCCTCGATGGCCGCGCGATGTTCGATCGGATGGCGCAGCGAAGCGCGGCGCCCGCGGCGTCGGCCTCGCTCGGCGTGTCGACCACGCCGGCGACGAGCACTGCGCCACCCTCGGCCGGCGAAGACTCGGCTGCCGCACCGCCTGCACTCGCGCCTGCGACCGAAGCCGCCGCCGAGCCGGACACTGCGCCGACGTTCGCGAGCACGCCGACGGTCGCCGCCTCGACCGCCGAGGCGGCCAGTGCGGTCGCCGCGACACCTGCCGAGGCGGCCAGTGCGGTCGCCGCCGCGACGCCTGCTGAGGCGAGCGCGTCGCGCGCCGATGCCGGGCCGCCAGCCGCCCCGGCCGGCGAATTCGAGTCGATCGCAGCCGACTGGATGAACACCCTGGTGCCGCGCATCGCGAAGTCCGCGGAGCGCCAGCTCGCGCCCGCGCTTGGCGCAGCTGCGAGGTCGCCGGAGCTGCGCCGGCGCAGCGAGATCCGCGCCGCCGTCGAGAAGGCGCGCGCCTCCACCGCCGCCGCGCCGGGTGTCGCGGTGCGCGCCGACAAGGCGAGCACGCTCAACGAAGCGGCGCGCGTTGCGTACTGGCGCGACAACAACGTTGCCGAGGCGGTGCGTCTGCAGACGCAGGCGTTCGGTGCCAACCCGATCGACGCCGAGGTCGCCGGCAACCTGGCGGCCTTGCGGCTGAAGGAGACGCCGCCGCAGGCGGAGGCCGCGCGCCAGCTCGCGCTGCACGCATTGACGCTGAAGGACGAGCGCTTCCCGACCGGGCGGATCGACGACTGGACGACGCTCGCGATCGCCAACGGATTGACGGGCCGCGACAAGGACGCGCGCAACGCCTGGTTCGTCTCGATGGCGCTCACCAGCGACCCGCAGCATCAGTGCAACGCCGCGGTCCGCGCCCAGGCGACCTATGGTGACCGGCTGCGTCCTTCGGTGCAGCCGATGCTGCAGCGCGCCCGCTCGTCGGCCGCCTACGGCCGCTGCGATGCGCCGCAGTCGAGCCCGACCAGCAAGCCCGCCGGCAAGAACGTCAAGAGCAAGAGCACGCAGAAGCCTCGGCGCCCGATCCCGTAAAGTGACGGCACCCTTTCTCGACCGCCGGAGCCGCGACATGGCCTTGCATCGTTCGACCCTCGCGTCCACCACTGCGCTCGTGCTCGCGACGATCCTCGCCTGCACGCTGCCCGGGCAAGCTTCGGCGCAGGCCAGGAAGGACAGCGTCGTCCTCGGCATGGTGCTCGAGCCAGCGCCCGGGCTCGACCCGACGACGGCGGCCGCGGCCGCGATCGGCGAGGTCGTCCACTTGAGCGTCCTCGAGGGGCTCACCAAGATCAACGTGGACGGCAAGGTCACGCCGCTGCTCGCCGAGAGCTGGTCGACCGACCCGGATGGCCGCGTCTACACGTTCAAGCTGAGAAAGAACGTCAAGTTCCACGACGGCGAGGCGTTCGACTCGAGCGACGTCAAGTTCAGCTTCGAGCGCGCGAAGGCGCCCGGCTCGACCAACAAGGCGAAGAAGGCGGTGTTCGACAACATCAGCCGCATCGACACCCCCGACCCCTACACGGTGATCGTCGTCCTCAACAACGCCGACGGCAACTTCCTGTTCCGGATGGGCGAGAACACCGCCGTCATCCTCGACCCGAAGAGCGCGCCGACGACCGCGACCAGGCCGATCGGCACCGGCCCCTTCAAGTTCGACTCGTGGGCCAAGGGCTCGTCGATCACGCTGGTCAAGAACGACCAGTTCCGCGACGCTGGCGCGATCAAGATGAAGAAGGTGACGTTTCGCTTCATCAACGACCCGGCGGCGCAGGTTGCGGCGCTCCTCGCCGGCGACATCGACGGCATGCCGCGCTTCGGCGCGCTCGAGTCGCTGAAGCAGTTCCAGGGCGACTCGCGCTTCTCGGTCACCGTCGGCGGCACCGAGGGCAAGACGATCATGACGATCAACAACAAGAAGAAGCCCTTCGATGATGTCCGCGTCCGCCGCGCGCTCGCCGCGGCGATCGACCGCAAGGCGATCATCGACGGCGCGCAGGAAGGCTACGGCACGCCGATCGGCAGCCACATGGTGCCGAGCGACGCCGGCTACGTCGATCTCACCGGCGTCAATCCGTACGACCCGGAGAAGGCGAAGACGCTGCTGAAGGAAGCCGGCGTACAGCTGCCGCTCAACGTGACGCTGACGTTGCCGCCGCCCGCGTATGCGAGAAAGGGCGGCGAGATCATCGCCTCGGAGCTGGCCAAGGTCGGCGTCGTCGCCAAGATCGAGAACGTCGAATGGGCGCAGTGGCTTTCGGGCGCGTTCAAGGGCAACTTCGACCTGACCGTGATCAGCCACGTCGAGCCGCTCGACTTCGACCGCTACGCCGACCCGAGTTACTACTACGGCTACGACTCGAAAGCCTACAAGGACCTGTTCGCCGCTTACAACTCGACCGCCGACACCAAGGGCCGGATGAAGCTGCTCGGCGACATCCAGCGCCAGCTCGCGAACGACAGCGTCAACGCCTACCTGTTCCAGCTGCCGCAGTTCGCGGTCGCGAACAAGCGGCTGAAGGGTCTGTGGAGCAGCTCACCGATCTTCGCCAACGACCTCGGCGCGCTGAGCTGGCAATAGCAGGCGACGGCCCGTCGCCGCTCTCGAACCGCGACGTCCAAGCGCGATGACGGCCCTCCACGACCTGAGCGCCGTCGAGTTGCTGGCGCGCTATCGCGACCGCTCGCTGTCGCCGGTCGAGGCGACGCGCGCCGTGCTCGACCGCATCGCCGCGTGGGAACCGCACCTGCACGCGACCTACGCCCTCGACGGCGACGCCGCGCTCGCCGCAGCGCGCGTCTCGGAAGCGCGGTGGCTGCGCCACGTCAGCGCCGGCGAGAACGTCGGCGCGCTCGAAGGCGTGCCGGCGATGGTCAAGGAGAACATCGCCACCGCCGGGACGCCGGTGCCGCTCGGTACCGGTGCCACCGAGCTCGTCCCTGCGCCGCGCGACGCGCCGCCGGCGGCGCGACTCCGCGAAGCCGGCGCCGTCCTCCTCGGCAAGACGACGATGCCCGACTACGGCATGCTGTCGTCGGGCCTGTCGAGCTTTCACGGCCTGACGCGAAACCCCTGGGATCTGGACAGGAATCCGGGCGGCAGCAGCTCCGGCGCCGCCGCCGGCGTCGCCGCCGGCTACGCGCCGCTGCATCTGGGCACCGACATCGGCGGCTCGGTGCGCCTGCCCGCAGGCTGGTGCGGCATCTTCGCGTTGAAGCCGAGCCTCGGCCGCGTCCCGATCGATCCGCCGTATGCCGGCCGCGTCGCCGGGCCGATGACGCGCACCGTCGCAGACGCGGCGTTGTTGATGGGCGTCCTCGCGCAGCCCGACGACCGCGACGCGATGAGCCTGCCGCCGCAGACGATCGAATGGCAGCGGCTCGAGCGCGACGTCGCGGGCCTCCGCATCGGCGTGATGATGGACGCCGGCGTCGGCCTGCCGGTCGATGCCGAGGTCGCCGCCGCCGTCGAGGCCGCAGCGAAGAGCTTCGAGGCGGCAGGTGCGCGCGTCGAACGCGTCGCTCCCTTCCTGACGCGGACGATGTTCGACGGCATGGACGACTTCTGGCGCATGCGCGCCTGGCTCGACATCTCGACGCTGCGCGAGGAGCGGCGCATGCGCATCCTGCCGTTCATCGTCGAGTGGGCGCGGCGCGGCGCGGCGCTCTCGGGCGAGCGCGTCTTTCGCGGCTACAGCCAGATGGCGGCGATGCGCGATGCCGCCGTCGCCACCTGCCGTCCGTACGACGTCTTGCTCACGCCGACCTCGCCGGTCCCGAGCTATGCCGCCGAGCTGCCGAGCCCGACCAACGATCCCGAGCGGCCGTTCGAGCACATCGCGTTCACGCTGCCATACAACATGAGCGAGCAACCGGCGGCGAGCATCGATTGCGGCCGCACGCAAGCGGGCCTGCCGATCGGGCTGCAGATCATCGGCCGTCGCCACGACGATCTCACCGTGCTGCAGGTCGCGCGCGCATGGGAGGCGATGCGACCGCCGGCGCCCGCGTGGCCGGAGCCGCCGCAGCGCTGACGCAAAAGGCGTTCGCCATGATGCGGCGCGATCCGCGCGGCCTCCCTGTCTCGACCGGTTCGGCGGCCGCGCTGGCGGCGAGCGAGCGAGCGCTCTGGCGAACGATGTCGTTCTACGGCACTCCCATCGGCGACTGCGACGCTGCGATCGCCGCCGATCCCGCCTGGCCGCTGCCGCGGCTGATGAAGGCGGGCTTCCTGCTCAGCCTCACCGAGCCGTCGCTCGTCGCCGACGCACGCGCGCTGCTTGCCGAAGTGCCGACGTCGGGCGAGGCGAGCGGCAACGCGCGCGAGCGCGCGCACCGCGTTGCGCTCGACCGTCTCGCCGCCGGCGACTGGGCTGGCGCCGGTGCGGCCTGGAGCGAGATCCTGCGCGAGCATCGGCGCGATGCGCTGGCGCTGCAGTGGGCACACCTGTTCGACTTCTATCGTGGCGATGCGGCGCAGCTCGGCGGCCGCGTCGCGCCCCTCCTCGTCGACTGGCCCGACGACGATCCCCTTCATCCCTGCGTCCTCGCGCTGCACGCATTCGGTCTCGAAGAGTCGGGCCGCTACGCCGAGGCCGAGGCGACGGGGCGGCGCGCGCTCGCCGCCGATGC
>DASXIP010000360.1:0-1648 GCA_036497875.1 Caldimonas sp. | reverse complement strand
ACCTGGAGATCGGCGTCCGTATCGGCGACACGTACGTCGCCGACGAAGAAGTCCAGTTCCTCGTCGCGCAGCGCGTCGAGCAGGCGGTCGGTAGTCTCGATCAGGGTACGCAGCTTGAGCCGTGGCGCACCGGCCATCAGTTCCACGAGCAGGCGCGCGAGCAGGCTGCGCGCGAGCGCCGAACCCATGCCAAAGGCCAGCGAGCCGGCACGGCCGGAGTGCATCAGCGCCAATTCGCGCGCGCCCTCGGCCTCCTCGAACACGATGCGGCGCGCTCGCGCCAGGTAGGCCCGCGCGAAGGGCGTCGGCACGAGGCGCCGCTCGTAGCGGTCGAACAGCGGTGCGCGCAACTCGTCCTCCAGCGCGCGCAGGCTGCGTGACAGCGCCGGCTGACTCAGGTGCACTTTCTCCGCGGCTGCGCTGACCGAGCCCATCTCGACGACCGCGAGGAGGTGGCGCAACTGGCGGGTGTTCATGCCGGGCGGGCTCGTCTAGCAGGCAAGTATGCAGCAGTTGCAATCCATCGAGAATACAAATGCACTTTACGCATTCGGGAGGTCTTTCTAGAGTGCCGGCATGGTGTCGCCCGACATCGCAGCGAACCGCAGACCTGACCGATGAGCCTGTCCCGATCCGATGCCGGCCCCCGCCCATTGGTGGTCATCACCGCCGACCGCGGCGAGCGCGACGGCCATCCGACGCACCAGGCGTTCGACAGCTACGTGCGCGCGGTGCACCAGGCCGCCGGCGCGCTACCGCTCGTGCTCCCCGCCGCCGGCGCGGCGATCGACGCGGCGTCGATGATCGCTGCCGTGGACGGCGTCGTGCTGACCGGCGGACCGTCGAACGTGCAGGCTGAGCGCTACGGCGCCGAGCCGCTGCCGCCAGCCACACTGATCGATCCCGACCGCGATGCCACGTTGCTGGCGCTGCTGCCAGAACTCGTGGCGGCCGGCGTGCCGGTCCTCGCGGTGTGCCGCGGCTTCCAGGAACTCAACGTCGCCTACGGCGGCACGCTGGAGCGGGCGGTGCATGATCAACCGGGGCGGCTGGACCATCGCGAAGGCGACCACGCGCGCCCAATCGGGCGCTGGTACGACGACGCGCACGAGGTTGCGCTCGCGCCCGACGGCCTGCTCGCGCGCCTCGCCGGCACGACCCGCGTTGCGGTGAACTCTCTGCACCACCAGGGCATCGACCGGCTGGCGTCGTGCCTGCGCATCGAGGCGATTGCTCCCGACGGCTTGGTCGAAGCTTTCACTGTCGCCGATGCGCCTGGCTTCACGCTCGCTGTGCAGTGGCATCCAGAAATGCGCGTCGGCGACAGCGCTTTCGCTCGTGTGATCTTCGCCGCCTTCGGCAAGGCCTGCCGCGAGCGACAGGCGCGGCGACGAGCCGCCTGACCTCCACGCCACATCGGCCACGACCCCCGAACCGACATCGGCTTGCCCGCGCTCCGCACCACACCATGAACGCACCTGCCACGCTCTCGCCTTCCCGACTGGACCGTGCGACGGAGACGCCTGCCGACATCGCCGACCCCGCCGCGTTGTTCTCCGCCAGCTATGCGCAAGCGCGGCAGCGCTTCCGCGATGCCGCCGGGCGGCGCGACCTCGTCGTCGAATCGACCGTGCTCGACCGGCCCGGC
>DASXIP010000359.1:0-3377 GCA_036497875.1 Caldimonas sp. | reverse complement strand
GCCGGCCGACTTCGGCGCCTTCTGGCGCAGCGTCGAATGGATCGGGCTGCAGCGCCACCTCAAGGTGCTCGGTATCTTCTCTCGCCTCAAGCATCGCGACGGCAAGCCCGCGTACAGCGCCGACCTGCCGCGCTTCTTCGCGTACGCGCACAAGGTCGCGGCGCGCTACGAGGCGCTGCGGCCGCTCTCCCGCCTGCTCGAGCCGCTGATGGGCGCAACGACGATCGAAGCGTTCCACTGAAGCAGGGCGCGGCGCGGCAGACGTCGCGACAATCGGCCTCGTCGCTGCGCCACCATGATCCGCCTGACCGAGCTCCGCCTACCGCTCGAGCACAGCACGGCCGAGCTGCGCGCAGCGATCGCTGCACGGCTCGGCATCGCCGGCACCGCGCTGCGCGCCTTCACCGTCTTCCGGCGCGGCCACGACGCGCGCAAGAAAGCGGCGATCGTCGCGGTCTACACCGTCGACTGCGAACTCGCCGACGAAGGCACGGTGCTCGCCCGCCGCCAGGGTGATCCGCACGTTCGAGCGACGCCGGACATGCGCTACCGAGCCGTCGCGCACGCGCCGGCCGACTTCGCGGCGAGCGGCCGGCCGCGGCCGATCGTCGTCGGCTTCGGACCGTGCGGCATCTTTGCCGCCCTCGTTCTCGCGCAGAGCGGCTTTCGTCCGATCGTGCTCGAGCGCGGCCGCGCGGTGCGCGAACGCACGCGAGACACCTGGGGCCTCTGGCGGCGCGGCGTCCTCGACCCCGAGTCGAACGTGCAGTTCGGCGAAGGCGGTGCCGGCACATTCTCCGACGGCAAGCTCTGGAGCCAGATCAGCGACCCGCGTCATCTCACCCGCAAGGTCCTCGACGAGTTCGTCCGCGCCGGCGCGCCCGAAGAGATCCTCTGGGTCGCCAAGCCGCACATCGGCACCTTTCGCCTCGTCGGTGTCGTCGAGCGGATACGCCACGAGATCGAGCGGCTCGGCGGCGAGGTCCGCTTTGGCACGCGCCTCGTCGACCTGCGCATCGAAGACGGCGCGCTGCGCGGCGTCGTCGTCGAGTGCGCCGCGGACAAGGCTCTCGCTGCCGATGCACAAGCGCCGGCCGCGCGCGAGGAGATCGCCGCCGAGCACGTCATCGTCGCACCGGGCCACAGCGCGCGCGACACGTTCGCGATGCTGCAGGCGCGCGGCGCCCATATCGAGGCAAAGCCGTTCTCGATCGGCTTTCGCATCGAGCATCCGCAGTCGCTGATCGACCGCGCCCGCTACGGCGCCGCCGCCGGCCATCCGCTGCTCGGCGCCGCCGACTACCGGCTCGTCCACCACGCGAAGAACGGCCGCTCGGTCTACAGCTTCTGCATGTGCCCGGGCGGCACGGTCGTCGCGGCGACCTCGGAGCCGGGGCGCGTCGTCACCAACGGCATGAGCCAGTACTCGCGCAACGAGCGCAACGCCAATGCCGGCATCGTCGTCGGCATCGCACCGTCCGACTATCGGCAAGCTGCCGCCGGGCCAGTCGACCCGCTCGATGGCATCGCCTTCCAGCGGCGCTGGGAGTCGCGCGCGTTTGTGCTCGGCGGCGGTGGCTACCGCGCGCCGGGCCAGCGCGTCGGCGACTTCCTCGCCGGCCGTCCGACGCGCGCCTTCGAGGCGGTCGTGCCTTCGCACCAGCCGGGCGTCACGGGCGCCGACCTCGCCGCCGCGTTGCCGCCTTACGTGATCGAGGCGATCCGTGAGGCGCTTCCGGCATTCGCACGGCAGATCGAGGGCTTTGCCATGGCAGACGCGGTGCTCACCGGCGTCGAGACCCGGACCTCGGCGCCACTGCGCATCACGCGCGGCCGCGATGGCCAGAGCCTGAGCGTGCGCGGCCTCTTTCCGGCCGGGGAAGGCGCCGGCTATGCCGGCGGCATCATGTCCGCCGCTGTCGACGGCATCGAGGCGGCAGAGGCTGTGACGCGGGCCGAGCTGGCTGCTGCCGAGCCGAAAACGCCGATACGCACGGTCGGCGAGAGTCGCCCGACTTGAGTCGATCGGCGCGTGAGCGCCGGGGCCCTGCCTTCAGGCCTGCGGCCGGCGGCGCCGCGCGATCACGCCGAGGGTGCCCAGTCCGGCGAGGAAGAGAGCGTAGGTTTCGGGCTCGGGCACTGGTGGCGGCACGACGACCAGGTTCTGGCCGAACCAGATATCGTGGTTCGCGATTGCCGTGTTGATTGTCGCGGTGTTCGAGCCTTCCAGTACCTCGAAGCCGCCCGCGCCGTTGCCGAAACCGACAGCCGCGGTGGTGCTCGTGTCGGTTCCGATCCAAGGCATGTTCTTGTAGAAGAAGCCGATCGCGCCTTCGCCGTTCGGGATCGCGAAGCTCGGTCCGCGGACGACGAGCTGGAAGCTGTTCAGCTTGTCGGTGTGCTCGTCGAAGTAGCCGACGCTGTCCCAGGTGAGGATGACCTCGTTGGCGATGTCGTTGCGGATGTGCAAGACGCCGCTCGCACCGCCGCGCGTGTCGACGTCAGCGAAGTAGGGCGAGATCACCGGCGAAGTCGCGCCGGTCGGACCGGTCGGAATGAACTCAGAGATGCCGGCACCGAAGCTGATATTGCCGTTGTTGTTTGCGAAGAACTGGGTGTAGTTCGTGCCGAAGAAGTTGAGCGTGAAGCCAAGGTTGATCGGGCCACTGAAGCCGTCGTCGTTGCGGCCGCTGGCCAGGCCGATGCCGGGGTCGTTGCCGCCGCCGGTCATGACGACGACGCTGCCGATGCCGCCGCCGATCAGGTCGGTGTAGTACTGACCCGACGGCGTGAGCGCCGATTGCGGCACCACGAGCTGGGCTTGGGCGGGCACCGACGCGAAGGCGGCGAGCGCGGCCAAGGAAAAGAGGGTACGACGGCCGATGTTGAGCATGGGTTTCCCCGGGATGTTTGAGCGGTTCAGCGTCGTAAGCGGATGTATCCGCTCGCGCAGGCACGCACGATCCCACCTCATATGCAGCGCTGGGAATCCCGTGTTCGGGGGGTTCCGAAGCCCGCTCTAGGTCCAGGCGCAGGCCGCCATGACCTGCGCCACCGCTGCCGTGAGCTTCTTCCCGTAGGGCACGTGCAGGAACTCGTTCGGCCCGTGCGCGTTGCTCTTCGGGCCGAGGACGCCGCAGACCATCATCTGCGCCTTCGGGAAGCCCTGCTGCAGCATCGCCATCAGCGGGATCGTCCCGCCCTGGCCGATGAAGCCGCACGGCGCGCCGAACTGAGCTCGCGACGCCGAGTGCAACGCGCCCTCGAGCCACGGCGCGAGGCCAGGCGCGTTCCAACCCGACGCGCCCGACGCGTCGCCTTCGTGGCCCGGCCTGGCGTCGGTACAGAACGTGACCTTCGCGTTGTACGGCGCGTTG
>DASXIP010000358.1:0-2267 GCA_036497875.1 Caldimonas sp. | reverse complement strand
ATCCGGCGCCGTCAAGCCGGTGATCCACGAAGTGTTTCCCGCCGCCGAAGCGGCGCGCGCGCACGCGCTGATGGAATCGAACCAGCACATCGGCAAGCTGGTGCTGACGTGGTAGCGGCCCCGGCCGCCACGGCTGCGCCGTCGCGCACGAAGCTCGTCGTCGGCAACTGGAAGATGAACGGCAGCGTCGCCACGAACGCGGTGCTGCTCGATGCCCTGAAGGCGGCGTCGCTCGGCGGCGCCGACGTTGCGGTGTGCGTTCCGGCACCATATCTGCGCGATGTCGCGAACTCGCTCGCAGGCAGCACCATCGCGTGGGGTGGCCAGGATTGCTCACGCCACGAATCGGGTGCATTCACCGGCGAGGTTTCGGCGCCCATGCTCGCCGAGCTCGGCTGCCGCTACGTGATCGTCGGCCATTCGGAGCGCCGTGCGATGCACGGCGAGAGCGACGACGTCGTCGCCGAGAAGGCACGCGCCGCGCTGGCGGGGGGCCTCGTGCCGATCGTCTGTGTCGGCGAAACGCTCGCCGAGCGCGAGCGCGGCGCGACCGAGGCCATCGTCGGCCGCCAGCTGAGCGCCGTCACCGCGCTGCTCGGCGCGCGCATCGACAGCGCCGTCGTCGCTTACGAGCCGGTCTGGGCGATCGGCACCGGCAAGACCGCGACGCCCGCCGAGGCCGAAGCGGTGCACGCGTTCCTGCGCGAGCGCCTTGCCGCTGCCGGCGCGGCGAGCCGCAAGATGCGGATCCTCTACGGTGGCAGTGTCAAGGCCGACAACGCGGCGCAGCTGTTTGCCGAGGCCGACATCGACGGCGGCCTGATCGGCGGCGCGTCGCTGAAAGCCGCCGATTTCATCGCCATCTGCCGCGCCGCCGGCTGACCATCGAAGAACAGAAAGTCTGATCGCATGAACATCGTCCTCAACCTGGTGCTCGTCCTGCAGATCGTGACCGCGCTGGTCATGATCGGCCTGGTGCTGATCCAGCACGGCAAGGGTGCCGACATGGGCGCCTCGTTCGGCAGCGGCGCCTCCGGCAGCTTGTTCGGCGCGACCGGCAGCGCGAATTTCCTGTCGCGCTCGACCGCCGTCTGCGCCGCGGTCTTCTTCGTCTGCACGCTCTATCTCGCTTACAGCGCGAACGACCGGCCGCTGGCGAGCACCGGAAGCGTTCTCGACCGGCCGGCTGCCGCTGCCTCCGCGCCGCGCTCCGCGGCGTCAGGCGCGACGGCGATCCCCGGGCCGACGGGTGCGGCAGTGACGCCGCCGGCGACAGTGACGACGGCGGCGTCGAGCGCTCCGGTCAGCGCCTCCGGAGCAGGCGCGATTCCGCAGAAGTAAGCGACGCTCAGATAGAATTCAAGGTTGCCCGGCGAGCCATTCCTCACGCAAGCCGGCAAGCAGCAGAGAGTGCCGCCGACGTGGTGAAATTGGTAGACACGCTATCTTGAGGGGGTAGTGGCGAAAGCTGTGCGAGTTCGAGTCTCGCCGTCGGCACCAACTCATGACCCTGGACCCCTACCTTCCCGTCATCCTCTTCATCCTGGTCGGGGTGGCAGTCGGCGTCGCGCCGCAGGTTCTCGGCTTCGTGCTCGGCCCGCGCCGGCCGGACCAGGCGAAGAACTCTCCCTACGAATGCGGCTTCGAAGCCTTCGAGGACGCGCGCATGAAGTTCGACGTTCGCTACTACTTGGTGGCGATCCTCTTCATCCTGTTCGACCTCGAGATCGCCTTCCTCTTCCCGTGGGCCGTGGCGCTGCGCGAGATTGGGCCGGCCGGCTTCTGGGGGATGATGATCTTTCTTGCCATCCTCGTCGTCGGCTTCGCGTACGAGTGGAAGAAGGGCGCCCTCGATTGGGAATGACGATGGCACTCCGATCGTTTGAGCCATGAGCCTCGAAGGCGTCCTCGGCGAGGGCTTCGTCGCGACGACGGTCGACAAGGTCATCAACTGGTCGAAGACCGGGTCGCTGTGGCCGATGACCTTCGGCCTCGCCTGCTGCGCCGTCGAGATGATGCATGCCGGCGCGGCGCGCTACGACATCGACCGCTTCGGCATGCTGTTCAGGCCGAGCCCGCGCCAGAGCGACCTCATGATCGTCGCCGGCACGCTCTGCAACAAGATGGCGCCGGCGCTGCGCAAGGTCTACGACCAGATGGCCGAGCCGCGCTGGGTCATCTCGATGGGCTCGTGCGCCAACGGCGGCGGCTACTACCACTACAGCTATTCGGTGGTGCGCGGCTGCGATCGCATCGTCCCGGTCGAC
>DASXIP010000357.1:0-3603 GCA_036497875.1 Caldimonas sp. | reverse complement strand
TCCGCAGCCGCTCGGCGGGCGCCTCGTCCAGGTGGCGCGCGCCGATCGCCGCCATCACCGCGAGCCCGGCCATCGCGTCGAGCGTCGCGCTGATGACCCCGCCGTGCAGCCGATGGTGCGCGTAGTGGCCGATCAGCTCGGGCCGCATCGCCACGCTGCCGGTGACGCCGCTCGCCGCGAGCGATTCGATGCGCAGCCCGAGGACGACGTTGAAGGGGATGCGTTCCTCGAACAGCTCCGTCAGCGCGGTGACGAACTCGGCCTCGAAAGCCGCCGGCGCGACGGCGGTGCGCGCGCCGCTCACAGCCCCAGCTGGCGCGCCGCCAGCTCCTTCATGATCTCCTCGCTGCCGCCGCCGATCATCATCACCTTCACTTCGCGGTAGATCCGTTCGCTCTTGGTGCCGCGGACAAAGCCCGTGCCGCCGAGGATCTGCACCGCCTGGTCGGCGCAGAACTGCATCGCCTGCGTCGCGTGGTTCTTGAGCAGACAGAGCTCGGCGACGGTCTCGGCGTCGAGGGCGCCGGCGTCGAAGCGCGCCGTCAGCGAATCGATCCAGGCGCGTGCGCCGAGCACGCGCATTCGCATGTCGGCGAGCTTGTGGCGGACGACCTGGTGCTCGACCAGCAGCTGGCCGAAGGTCTTGCGCTGGCGCGCCCAGGCGAGCGCTTCGTCGAAGCAGACGGCAGCGAAGGCGCACGCCGTCGACGCCATCAGCAGCCGTTCGCCATTGAAGTTGGCCATGATCGCGCGAAAGCCGGTGTTCTCTTGGCCGATCAGGTTTGCCGCCGGCACGCGGCAGCCGGCGAACGAGAGTCGTGCCGTGTCGCTGCACCACCAGCCCATCTTGGCGAGCAACGTGCGCTCGAGCCCCGGCGCGTCGCCGGGAACGGCGAGCAGCGAGATGCCACTCGCTCCCGGGCCGCCGGTGCGGACCGCGACCGTGATCCAGTCGGCGCGCATCCCCGAGGTGATGAACGTCTTCTCGCCGTCGACGACCCAGCCGTCGCCATCGCGGCGGGCGCGGCAGGCGATCCGTGCAACGTCGGACCCGGCGCCGGGCTCGGTGATTGCGAGCGCGGCGATCTTCCTGCCGGCGAGGACGTCGGGGACGACCCTGAGCTGCAACTCGGCGTTGCCGTGGACGATGATCGGTGGCAAACCGATTGCATGCGAAAACAGGCTCGCGAGCAAGCCGCCGCTGCCGGCGCGCGCGACTTCCTCGCCGGCGATCAGCCGCCACGCCATCGGCGCCGGCGTGCCGCCGAGATGCTCGGGGTAGCCGAGGCCGAGCAGGCCGGCGCCGGCAGCTTTCGCGTACAGCTCGCGCGGAAAGCTACCGGCTTCGTCCCAGGCATCGACATGCGGCGCAATCTCGCGCTCGACAAAACGGCGGACGCTGGTGCGGAAGGTGTCGCGATCGGCGCGTTCGTCGCCGTCGATTGCGGCCGCCGCGCTCACGCCGTGACCTCGACCAGCGGCTGGCGCGCCGCGACCTGGTCGCCGGCGCGCACATGCAGCGAGGCGACTCGTCCCGCGTGCGGGGCGCGGATCTGATGCTCCATCTTCATCGCCTCGATGACGACGAGGAGGGCACCCGCAGCGACCTCGGCGCCGGCGGCGACGCACGCCTGCGTCACCCGCCCGTGCATGGGTGCGACGAGGAGTCCCGAGGCGCCCGCCTGCTCATGCGAGCGGCCGCGCAGCCGCAGATCGATGCCGGTGAGTTCGCTGCCATCGGCCTGCCAGTGACAAGCGCCGTCGCCGATCTCGGCGGGGATTTGCAGCGCGCGGCCGTCGACGATGACATCGAGAGCCAATGCATCGTCACGGTGGCGGGCGAGCTTCTCGATGCGGTGCGTCTCGCCGTCCGAGCGCGCAGCGAACGCAGCGCGCGTGCCGAGCAGGTGCCAGCGCCGCGTCGTGCCGGCGATATCGATCGCAACGGTCGTCTCGAGCGCTGGCGACGACGACCAGCCGTCCCAGAGCGGCGCGAGCGGCGCCCGCGGCAGCAGAGCCAGCGATGCCGCCGCGACGGCTTCGAGCCAGCCGGGCGCCGGTGTCGCGCGGGCGGCATCGTCGCCGAACCGACGATCGAGAAAGGTCGTGTCGACGTCGCCCGCTGCCATCTCGGGAACGCGCAGCACGCGAGCGAGGAAGGCGCGGTTGGTCGCGACGCCCCAGCAGATGGTCGCGTCGAGCGCCCTGGCGAGACGCTCCAGCGCGGCGGCGCGCGTCGGCGCGTGCGCGACCAGCTTGGCGAGCATCGAGTCGTAGAACGGCGGCACCGCTGCACCGTCGGCGAGCGCGTGCTCGGTCCGGACGCCGGACGGCGGCCGCCAGCGAGCGATGGCGCCGGACTGCGGCAGGTAGCCCTGCGCCGGATCCTCTGCGCACAGACGGGCCTCGACGGCGTGGCCGCCCGCTTCGAAGCGCGCGAGCAGTGCGTCCTGCTGCCACGCCAGTGGCTCGCCGGCGGCGATGCGAAGCTGCCACTCGACCAGATCGAGGCCGACCAGCGCCTCGGTCACCGCGTGCTCGACTTGCAGCCGCGTGTTCATCTCGATGAACCAGAACGCGCCGTCGGGCTCGAGCAGGAATTCGACTGTACCGGCGCCGCGGTAGCCGACGGCGCGCGCAACCATTACCGCGACGTCGCCCATCCGCCGCCGCAGCGCCGGCGAGACTGCAGGCGACGGCGCTTCCTCGACCAGCTTCTGGTGGCGACGCTGCAGCGAACAGTCGCGCTCGCCGAGATGGACGATGTTGCCGTGTGCGTCGGCGAAGACCTGGATCTCGACATGGCGCGCGTGGTCGACCGCGCGCTCGAGGAGCAGGCGCGCGTCGCCGAACGCCGAGCGTGCCTCCGCTGCGGCAGACGCGATCGCCGCATCGAGTCCGTCTTCGCCGGTGACGCGGCGCATGCCGCGGCCGCCGCCGCCGGCTGCGGCCTTGACCATCAGCGGGAAGCCGAGCCCGCGCGCGTGCTCGCGAAGCGCCTCGAGCGACTGGTCTGCGCCGTCGTAGCCGGGCAGCACCGGAACGCCCGCAGCGGCCATCCGCTGCCGTGCTGCCGCCTTGTCGGCCATCGCGCGCATCGCCGCCGGCGGCGGCCCGACCCAGACCATGCCGGCCGCCTCGACCGCGTCGGCGAATGCGGCGCTCTCGGCGAGAAAGCCATAGCCCGGATGGACCGCCCGCGCGTCGCTCGCGCGCGCGGCGGCGACGATCTTGTCGATCCGCAGGTACGAATCGGCGGCGTACGTGCCGCCGATCGCGACGACACGGTCGCACGCCGCGGTGAACGGCGCGCCGCGATCGGCGTCGGATGCGATCGCCACCGTCGCGATGCCGAGGCGTTTCGCCGTCGTGGCGATCCGGGCGACGATCTCGCCGCGGTTCGCGATGAGCAGCGTCGCCAGCATCAGCGCCGCGACGGCAGCGTGTGCATGTACTTGGCGATGATGCCGAGCATGACCTCGTCGGCGCCGCCGGCGATCGAGCCGAGGCGGCCGTCGCGGTAGTGGCGTGCGACCGGGTTGTCCCAGGTGTAGCCCATGCCGCCCCAGTACTGCATGCAGGCGTCGGGAACCATGCGGCCGA
>DASXIP010000356.1:0-4063 GCA_036497875.1 Caldimonas sp. | reverse complement strand
GCGCTGCCGATGCGCCGGCTCCATTGCCCACCGGCGATGCAGCCGAGCGCGCCGACGGCGATCACGCCGAAGCTGAGCAGCGCGACCGACGGCGCGTCGTCCGGGCCGATGCGACCCGCGAGCTCGGCGGCGATCGGACGGCAGAGCCAGGGGACGACACTCCAGAACGCATAGAGCTCCCACATATGGCCGAAGTAGCCGAGCGCCGAGGCGCGAAAGCCAGGTACCGCGAATGCTTCGCGCACGCCGCGAACGCCGGCAGCGGCGCCGGCGCCGGAGCCGCCCCGCGTCGGCGGCGCGCCGTGCGGGCCGTCGCCGAGGAAGTGGACGATGAGCGCGCCGACGATCGCAAGCGCCGACGATGCGAGCACCACCGCCTGCCACGGCCACGCGGCGTCGCTCGCGCGGATGCCGTGCGGCATCGCCGTGCCGAGCGTCAGCATGCCGACCAGCCAGCCGAGCGCTGCCGCAGGCCGCGCGCCGACCCATTGAACGATCATCTTCATGCCGAGCGGATAGATGCCGGCCAGGCTGAGGCCGACGACGAAGCGCAGCAGCCACGCCGAACCGTAGTCGACGCCGGGCAGGACGAGCACCGCGTTGGCGGTCGCGCCGACGATGCAACTGACGGTGAAGATGCGGCTCGCGGCAAAGCGGTCGGCGGTGCCCATGAGGGCGAAGCCGAAGGTGCCGGCGATGAAGCCGAGCTGGGTTGCGGCGATCAGCCAGGCAAAGCCCGCGACATCGATGCCGAGCCGCGCGATCAGGCCGTCGGCAGCGCCGCTCGGGCTGAACCAGAGCGAGGTACCGAGCCACTGCGCGACGACGACGAGCGCGAGCGCCGCACGCACGCGGCCGAGCGCGATCGGCTGCGGCTCGGTCGTCGACGCCATCGCCGCGGCTGCTCTCAGGCCGCGCGCTCGAGCGCTTGTGCGAGGTCGTCGATCAGGTCATCGGGATGCTCGAGGCCGACCGAGACGCGCAGCAGGCCCTGCGGGGTGCGGCTCTCCGGCCCTTCGATCGACGCCCGGTGCTCGATCAGGCTCTCGACGCCACCGAGGCTGGTTGCGCGGGTGAAGATCTCGACCGCTGCGGCGACCGCCATCGCCGCATCCCTGCCGCCGCGCACCTCGAACGACAGCATGCCGCCGAAATCGCTCATCTGGCGCCGCGCGAGGGCGTGGAACGAGCTGCCCTCGAGGCCCGGATAGTGGACGGCCGCAACCTTCGGATGGTCGTGCAGGAAGCCGGCGACCCGGCGCGCGTTGGTGCAGTGCGACCGCATGCGCGCCGGCAGCGTCGGCAGGCTGCGCATCACGAGCCAGCAGTCGAACGGTGACGGCACCGCGCCGCCGTAGAGCTGCGCCGTGCGGACGTCGGCGAAGGCAGCGTCGTCGGCGCGGGCGACGACGGCGCCGCCGAGGACGTCGCTGCGGCCGCCGAGGTACTTGGTCGTCGCGTGCATGACGAGGTCGCAGCCGAGATCGAGCGGCCGCTGCAGCGCTGGCGAAGCGAAGGTGTTGTCGGCAACGGCGCGCGCGCCGGCGCGATGCGCGATCGCCGCCGCCGCCTCGATGTCGACGCACTGCAGGAGCGGGTTCGACGGCGTCTCGATCCAGACGATGCGCGTCGCCGGCCGCAATGCAGCGGCGATCGCGTCGAGGTTCGTCATGTCGACAAAGCTCACCTGCACCTGCCACTTCGCGAACAGGTGCTTCAGCACGTTGGCGGTGCCGTGGTAGATGTCCTTCGGCGCGACGACGTGATCGCCCGGGCCGAGGCCCTGGAAGATCGCCGTCACTGCGGCGAGGCCGGACGAGAACGCGGCGCAGGCGGCGCCGCCTTCCAGCGCCGCGAGCGCCGTCTCGAGGCTGTTGCGGTTGGGGTTGTGGTTACGCGAATAGATGAAGCCGTGCGGATACGCGCCGTCGGCGTCGCGCTCGAACGTGGTCGAGAGATGGATCGGCGGCGTTACCGCGCCGGTCGCCGCGTCGACGCCGTGGCCCGCGTGCACGGCGAGCGTCTCGAATCGTCGGTTCTTCAGGCTCTTCATCGCGGCTCCCGGTGCACGCGACGGAGTCTATGCCGCGCCGCTTGCGGCCGAGCGCGAACGCCGCCGCCGCGTCAGAGCTGCACGCGCGTGCCGAGCTCGACGACGCAGTTGTCGGGCAGGCGGAAAAAGTCGGCGACGCTGCCCGCGTTGCGCGACATCGCTGCGAACAGCGTCTGGCGCCAGCGCGCGGTGGGCGCGCCGCGGCTCGGCACGATGATCTCGCGGCTCAGGAAGTACGAGACCTGGAAGAGGTCGATCTCGAGGCCTTGCGCGCGGCAGAGATCGAGCGCAGCGGGAACGTCCGGGACCTCCATGAAGCCGTAGCGCAGCTGGACGCGCCAGAAGCCGGCGCCGAGCGGCGTCACCTGGACGCGGTTGGCCGGGTCGACGAAGGGAAGCTCGCGAAACGCGACGTTGAGGATGACGTTGCGTTCGTGCAAGACCTGGTTGTGCTTCAGGTTGTGAAGCAGCGCCTGCGGCACGCGACTCGTGTCGGCGACCGCATAGACGGCAGTGCGCGAGCTGCGCGGCACGCGCTCGCTCGCGAACGCCCCGATCCACTCGGCCAGGTCGAGGTCTTCCTCGTGCCCGTGCGCGAACAGCCGCTCGCGGCCGCTCTTCCAGGTCGCCATGACGACGAAGATCGCCGCGCCGAAGGCGAGCGGGAACCAGCCGCCTTCGACGAACTTGACCGCGCACGATGCGACGAGCAGGCCGTCGAAGGCGAGGAAAAAGCCAGACGCGGCGAGCGCGAGCGGCAACGGATAGCGCCAGGCATGGCGGACGACGAAGAACGTGAGCAGCGTGGTGATGAACATCGTCACCGTGACGGCGATCCCGTATGCCGCGGCGAGCGCCGACGAGCTGCCGAAGCCGATCGCCGCGGCGACGACGGCGATGAGCAGGACACGGTTGACAGCCGGCAGGTAGACCTGCCCCGCGGCGCTCGCCGACGTGAAGTCGACCCGCATGCGCGGCAGGAAGCCGAGCTGGATCGCCTGGCGCGTCATCGAGTACGCGCCCGAGATCACGGCCTGCGAGGCGATGATCGCGGCGCAGGTGGCGAGGACGACGGCCGGCAACAGCCAGGCGGACGAGAACAGGCGAAAGAACGGGTTCTCGAGCGCGCCGGGTTCGCGCATCAGGAGCGCCGCCTGGCCCAGGTAGTTGAGCATCAGCGACGGCAGCACCAGCCCGGTCCAGGCGATCTGGATCGGCCGCCGCCCGAAGTGGCCCATGTCGGCGTAGAGCGCTTCGGCGCCGGTCAGGGCGAGAACGATCGCGCCGACCGCGGCGAACAGATGCCAGCCACGCTCGTGCAGGAACGCGAAGGCGCGACGCGGGTCGAGCGCTTGCAGGACCGCCGGCTCGAGGGCGATCTGCCAGCCACCGGTCACAGCGAGCACGCCGAACCAGACCAGGACGATCGGCCCGAAGGCGTTGCCGACGCGGCGCGTCCCGTGCCGCTGCACGAGGAACAGGCCGACGAGGATCGCGACCGAGATCGGCACGACCCACGGCTTCAGCGTCGGCGCGACGACCTCGAGGCCCTCGGCGGCGCCGAGCACCGAGATCGCCGGCGTGATCACGCTGTCGCCGTAGAACAGCGCCGCACCGAACACGCCGATCAGGAGGAGCGCTGTCTTCCGGCGCGGCGTCGTCCCCGCGGCATGCACTGCGAGCGCGGTGAGCGCCATGATGCCGCCCTCGCCGTGGTTGTCGGCGCGCAGGATGAGGACGACGTACTTGAGCGTGACGACGATCATCAGCGCCCAGAAGATCGTCGAGCTCGCGCCGATCAGGTGCTCGCTGTCGAGCGGCACGCCGGTGCTCGTGCTGAAGACCTCCTTCATCGTGTAGAGCGGGCTGGTGCCGATGTCGCCGTAGACGACGCCGAGCGCGCCGAGGATGAGCCCGCCCAGGCTCTGCCGCTGGCGTAAGTGGTCCATGTCCGATCCGCTCCCGATGAGGAGCGGGTTGTAGCGGGCTTCGCGTCAGGAACGCATATGC